>NZ_JBIVPK010000020.1:0-137289 GCF_044754605.1 Streptomyces sp. NPDC093064 | reverse complement strand
CTCATCGGACAGGTCGCTCTTGTAGGGCTTGCGGTCACTCATCCGAACAGCCCAGCAGGACCAAGCAGCAGGACCAGCCCCAACCGCCCAAACCCGCACGATCAGGCGATCGTGAAACCGTCATACCGGCTCAGAATGCCCTCTGAGAGCTCTGCCCCCGGAAACGAGCCGCCCCTCCGTCTGCTCATACGGCAAGGCCCGGAACCCCGAGGGGGTTCCGGGCCTCTCGCGCGTCCGCGGCGAACTACTTCGGCTGCGGCTTGCGTACCGACAGGTGCAGCTCCCGCAGGCGGGACTCGTCCAGTTCGGTCGGGGCGCCCATCATCAGGTCCTGGGCGTTGCCGTTGAGCGGGAAGGCGATGGTCTCGCGGATGTTGGGCTCGTCCGCGAGCAGCATGACGATGCGGTCGACGCCCGGCGCGATGCCGCCGTGCGGCGGGGCGCCGAAGCGGAACGCGCGGAGCATGCCGGCGAACTTCTCCTCGACGGTCTCACGGTCGTAGCCCGCGATCTCGAAGGCCTTGAGCATGATGTCCGGCTCGTGGTTGCGGATGGCGCCGGAGGACAGCTCGACACCGTTGCACACGATGTCGTACTGCCAGCCCAGGATGTCCAGCGGGTCCTGGGTCTCCAGGGCCTCCAGGCCGCCCTGCGGCATCGAGAACGGGTTGTGGGAGAAGTCGATCCCGCCCGTCTCCTCGTCCCGCTCGTACATCGGGAAGTCGACGATCCAGCAGAAGCGGAAGACGTTCTCCTCGAACTGGCCGGCGCGCTTGGCGGCCTCCACCCGCACCGCGCCCATGATCTTCGAGACCTCGTCGAAGTCGCCCGCGCCGAAGAACACGGCGTGACCGGGGGCCAGCGACAGCCGCTTGGTCAGCTCCGCGACGTTCTCCTCGGTCAGGAACTTCGCGATCGGGCCGGTCAGCGCGCCGTCCTCGCCGACCCGCACCCACGCCAGGCCCTTCGCGCCCTGCTCCACCGCGTACTCGCCGAGCTGGTCGAAGAACTTGCGGGGCTGGCCGGCGGTGTCCGGCACCGGCAGCGCGCGGACGTGCTTGCCCGCGAACGCCTTGAACTCCGAGCCCGCGAAGATGTCGGTGATGTCGACGAGCTCCAGCTTGGCGCGCAGGTCCGGCTTGTCGGAGCCGTACTTCAGCATCGCCTCGCGGAACGGGATCCGCGGGAAGGGGGAGGTGACGTGGCGGCCGCCGCCGAACTCCTCGAAGAGCTCCGTCATGAGCTTCTCGATCGGCTGGAAGACGTCCTCCTGCTCGACGAAGCTCATCTCGACGTCGAGCTGGTAGAACTCGCCCGGCGAGCGGTCCGCGCGGGCGTCCTCGTCACGGAAGCAGGGCGCGATCTGGAAGTAGCGGTCGAAGCCCGAGATCATCAGCAGCTGCTTGAACTGCTGGGGGGCCTGCGGGAGGGCGTAGAACCTGCCCGGGTGCACACGGGAGGGGACCACGTAGTCGCGGGCGCCCTCGGGGGAGGTGGCGGACAGGATCGGCGTCGCCATCTCGTTGAAGCCCATCGCCGACATCTTGTGGCGGATGGCGGAGATGACCGCCGTGCGCAGCAGGATGTTGCGGTGCATGCGCTCGCGGCGCAGGTCCAGGAAGCGGTACTCCAGGCGCCGCTCCTCGTTGACCCCGTCCTCGGTGTTGATGGTGAAGGGGAGCGGGGCCGCCGCGCCCAGCACCTCGACCTCGCCGACCTCGATCTCGATCTCGCCGGTGGGCAGCTCGGCGTTGACGTTGTCGGCGCCGCGGGAGACGACCTTGCCGTCGGCGCGGACGACGGTCTCCTTCGAGAGCTTGTCGAGGGCCTCGTACGCGGGCGTGCCGGGGCGGGCGACGAGCTGCGTGATGCCGTAGTGGTCGCGCAGATCGATGAAGAGGATGCCGCCCAGGTCGCGCCGATTGTGCAGCCAGCCACTCAGCCGGACGTCGGTGCCGACGTCAGAGGCGCGGAGCTCGCCGCAGGTGTGGGACCTGTACCGATGCATCGTCGTTCATCCAGTCTTCGCGGATCGGGGATCACCGGGCGGGCACGGCCCGGACCTACCAAGCGTACCGGGCACCTCAAGATCGGCTCCCCACCATTAAGAGAGGTCCCGGGCGGTGAGGGGGCAGTACGGGGGCAGCACCGAAGTCCGCACGGCCATACACCTTCGGTGGCAGTGTTCGATCGCCTCTTCTTACAGTGGGGCAATGCGCACTGGTGAGCCCCTGCCCGCCGTGGGGGACGTACTCGCCTCCCTCGCGACCGGGATGTGGCACTGGGACACGGCCACCGGCCTGGTCTCGGTCGACGCCGAGGCGGCCCGACTGCTCGGGCTGCCCGCCGAGGCGGCCACACTCAGGGAAGCCCAGGTGCGCGCCCGGCTCCACCCGGTCGACTGGAACGAGATAACCGGCGTGGTGCAGCTGGCCGTCACCGAGGGCACCCTCGCCGAGGTGCGCATCCGCATCATGGACGAGCGCAACCGGATCATCCGCGTCGTGCGCAGCCGCTCCAAGCCGACCTTCGACGCCCGCAAGAAGGCGTACAAGCTGATCGGCACCCTTCAGGAGGTCGCCGAGCCGACGCCCGGTTCCCCGGCCGGGCGAAGAGCGGTCACCGGGGACTGGCGGCGCTCGCGGGAGGCCTTCCTGCTCGACGCCGGGCGGGCGCTGGCCGAGGCCCGCTCCACTGCGGAGGTGCTGCGGGTGGCGGCCGGCCTGTCGATGCCGGGATTCTCGCCGGACGGGCTGGCGGTCTTCGGCGTCCAGGCCGACCGGCTGACGATCATCGGCCACCACGGGCAGCGGCCCGGCGACGAGGGCCCCTTCGTGCACATGGCGCTGGAGACGGACTACCCGGCCGCCGAGGTGGTCCGCACCGGGCGGGCCGTCTACCTCTCCTCCCCGGGGCAGTACAAGTCCCGCTATCCGCTCACCTGGCCGCTCGCCGAGCGCTTCCACCGCCATTCCTGGGCGTTCCTGCCGCTGACCGTCGCGGGCCGCACGATGGGCGCCTGGATGGCCGCCTTCACCTACCCGGTGGCCTTCACTCCCGACGAGCGCTCGGTGCTGACCACGGTGGCCCGCATGCTCGCCCAGGCCCTGTCCCGGGCCGGGACCGCGGAGACCGAGCGGGAGCTGAGCGAGGGCCTCCAGCGGTCGATGATGCCGACGCTGGGCCCCGAGGTCCCCGGCATGGACATGGCCGCCCGCTACGTACCCACCGGCGGCGGCCTCCAGGTCGGCGGCGACTGGTACGACATGATCCCGCTGCCCGGAGCCACCTCGCGGTCCCGCACGTCCTCCGGGTCGGGACGCTTCGCCATGGTCATCGGGGACGTCCAGGGCCACGACGTGCGCGCCGCGGGGCTGATGGGCCAGCTGCGCATCGCCCTGCGCGCCTACGCCTGCGAGGGGCACCGCCCCGACGCGGTGCTCTCCCGCGCCTCCCGCTTCCTGCACGGCATCCTCGCCGCCGGTGCCGACGGCGAGGACGGCGGGAACGGCGAGGACGGCGGGAACGGCGAGGACGGCGGGAACGGCGAGGACGGCGGGAACGGCGAGGACTGTGACGAGGTCGCCGACCTGCGCTTCGCGACCTGCCTGTACGCCGAGGTCGACCCGCGCACCGGGGTCCTGGAGGTGGCCCGCGCGGGGCACCCGGACCCGGTGATCCGGATGGCGGACGGCACGGTGCTGCAACGCCCGACGGCCGGCGGGCTGCCGCTCGGCATCGACCCGGACTCCGACTACCCGACCACCCGGTTCACCCTGGAGCCGGGCGAGACGATGATGATCTGCACGGACGGCCTGATCGAGACCGGCGGCCACGACCTGGCCACCGGATGGCAGCGGATCCGTACGATCCTGGAACGGCACGGCGGCGACGCCGAGGAACTCGCCGACGCGCTGGTGCAGGCCGTGCACGGACCCTCCTCGCACCACACCACCGGGCCCCTGGCCGACCGCCGCGAGGACGACATCGCCGTGCTGCTGCTGAGCCGGCGCCGCGACGGCCGGGCGGTCCGCCCCAGGCTGCGGCACACCCTGATGACGGTCGCGCAGGCCGAGCCCGAGCGGGTCTCCGTGGCCCGCCAGCAACTGCGGGAGCTACTGCACGACTGGTCGAGCGAGGAGCACGTGGACTCGGCGGTGCTGCTGCTGTCGGAGACCCTCGCCAACGTCCTGCTGCACACCGACGTCGACGCGCTGGTGCTGGCCGAGGTCAGCGGGGAGCGGGGCGAGCGGCGTCTGCGGGTGGAGGTCACCGACGCCGGCGACGATCTGCCGCACAAGCGCCGGCCCGGCGAACTCGCCTCCTCCGGGCGCGGACTGGTGCTGATCGAACTGCTCGCGGACGCGTGGGGCGTCGTGCCGCGGGGCCAGGGCAAGAGCATCTGGTTCGAGCTGTACGAGGCCTCGCCGGCCAGGTGAGCCGCTCCGCCGCGTGAGCCCTACGGCGAAGCCGCGTACCGTTCCCGCAGCTCGTGCGCGGTCCCGAAGGCCGCCGCGGTCAGCGGCACCGCCAGCAGCATCCCCACGATCCCGGCGACCGACGCGCCCCCGGTGATCGCCAGCATCACCACCGCCGGGTGCATCTGCACGGTCCGGCTCTGGATCACCGGCTGGAGCACATGCCCCTCCAGCACCTGTACCGCCAGCACCACCCCGAACGCCCACAGCGCGATGACGAACCCGCGGTCGGCGAGCGCGACCAGTACGGCGACCGCACCGGAGAGGAAGGCGCCCAGGTAGGGGATGTAGGCGCCGACGAAGACCAGCGCGCCGAGCCCGACCGCACCGGGCACCTTCAGCACCAGCAGGCCGACGGTGATGCAGCCGGCGTCGATCAGCGCGATGAGCGTCGTGCCGCGCATGAAGCCCTCCACGGCCGCGAAGGCCCGCCGGGCCATGGCCTCCGCGGTGTCGCCGGTCCCGCGCGGGGAGAGTGTGCGCAGGGTGGCGGCGGCCTTGTGCGAGTCGCGCAGGAAGAAGAACACGAGCAGCAGGGCCAGGACGGCCATGGCGAGCGACTCGCCGACCACGCTGACCCCGCTGATGACGTTGGAGGCGGCCGTCCCGCCGAACTTCTCCAGCAGCCGCCTGCCGTTGGAGGCGAGGTCGTCCAGCGAGGTCCCGGCCGCCCCGAAGTGGATGGCGAGCGACTGCGCGGCCTTCTTGAGCGAGGCGATGATCTGGTCCCCGCTGTCGATCAGCGCGGCGACCACGATGTACACCGCACCGCCGACGACCACGACGACCGCCACACAGGTGATCCCGGCGGCGAGCGACCGGTTCACCCCCGCCTCCACGAGCCGCCGGAAGAGCGGCTGCAGCAGAGCCGTCCCCAGCAGCGCCAGCAGCACCGGGATCACCGCGGTCCGGAACACCACGCACAGCTGGGCCCCGATCCACACCACCCCGGACACCAGCAGAACGGCGGCGCACCAGGCGGCGAGACGCCGGACGGGCTCGGGCAGCAGCGGGGCGGGGGCCTGCACGCCTCCAGACGATCACACGCCGGACGGGCTGTCCCGCGCGGACGGCCCACCCGGGTGACACGGCGCCGGCCACCGGCGGTCCGGCCGGTGGCGCGGTCCGTATCCCGCACCGGGCCCGGCAGGAACGCGGAAGGGCCCCGTCCTCAAGTGGACGGGGCCCTCGCTCCCAGCGACCGGGAAGGCCTACAGCCCGTCCTCGGTCATCCCGTGGACCGCCGGGACGGTGCCGAGGCGGCCCTTCTTGAAGTCCTCGAACGCCTGCATCAGCTCGTCCCGGGTGTTCATGACGAAGGGGCCGTAGTGGGCCATCGGCTCGCGGATCGGCTGCCCGCCGAGGAGGACGACCTCCAGGTCGGGTGTGTGCGCGTCCTGCTTCTCGTCCGCGCGGACGGTCAACGAGGAACCGGCGCCGAAGACCGCGGTCTGGCCGAGGTGGATCGGCCGGCGCTCGGCGCCCACGGTGCCGCGTCCCGCCATCACGTACGCCAGGCCGTTGAAGTCCTCCCGCCAGGGCAGGGTGACCTCCGCGCCCGGCGCCACCGTCGCGTGGATCATCGTGATCGGCGTGTGCGTGATCCCGGGGCCGGCGTGGCCGTCCAGCTCACCGGCGATGACCCGCAGCAGCGCGCCGCCGTCGGGGGAGGTGAGGAGCTGGACGCTGCCGCCGCGGATGTCCTGGTAGCGCGGCGCCATCATCTTGTCCTTGGCCGGCAGGTTCACCCACAGCTGGAGGCCGTGGAAGAGGCCGCCGGACACGACCAGCGACTCCGGCGGGGCCTCGATGTGCAGCAGGCCGCTGCCCGCCGTCATCCACTGGGTGTCGCCGTTGGTGATGGTGCCGCCACCACCGTTGGAGTCCTGGTGGTCGAAGACTCCGTCGATGATGTACGTGACGGTCTCGAAGCCACGGTGGGGGTGCCAGGGGGTGCCCTTGGGCTCGCCCGGCGCGTACTCCACCTCACCCATCTGGTCCATCATGATGAACGGGTCGAGGTGGCGGTAGTTGATCCCCGCGAACGCCCGGCGCACCGGGAAGCCCTCGCCCTCGAATCCGCTGGGCGCGGTCGTGACGGTGAGCACGGGACGTGCCACGGCATCGGCGGGCGCGGCCACACGGGGCAGCGTCAACGGGTTCTCGACGGTCACTGCAGGCATGTCGGTTCCTCCTTGTGCGACCACTTTAGTTGAGCGTTGAACTTTCTGCCACCCCCAACAGAAGAAGCCCGGAGGGAATTCCCTCCGGGCTCCGGGCGGTGGCGTCCACGGCCGGCGCTAGCCGTACATCCGGCGCATCGCGAAGTCGACCATCTGCTCGACCGCCTTGGCGTCGAACACCATCCGGTGCTCGCCCTCCATGTCGAGCACGAAGCCGTAGCCGGTCGGCAGCAGGTCGATCACCTCGGCACCGGTGATCACGAAGTACTTGGACTCCTTGCCCGCGTACCGGCGCAGCTCCTTGAGCGAGGTGAACATCGGGATCACCGGCTGCTGGGTGTTGTGCAGCGCCAGGAACCCGGGATTGTCGCCGCGCGGGCAGTACACCTTGGAGGTCGCGAACACCTGCTGGAAGTCCTCGGCGGCCAGCTGCCCCGTGGTGAAGGCGCGCACCGCGTCCGCGAGCGAGGGCGGCGAGGGCTCGGGGTAGGCCGGAGCCTGCTGGCCGTAACCGCCGACACCGCCGGGCATCTGCTGCTGCGGAGGGACGTACCCCTGCTGTGCCGCCCCGCTGTCCATCGGCTGGCCGTATCCGTACATGAGCCACAGCGTACTGACCCGCACGAGGGCTCGGTCACACATGGCGGGATCGGGGTTGCTTCTTATTACCGACGGGTAGCATCATCGGAGCTACTAGTTGGTACGTGAACCAGATGCGAGGAGCCAGTGCCTCGCCGAGTCCTCGACGGGAGCCGTGGCCATGGGGCACTACAAGTCGAACCTCCGCGACATCGAGTTCAACCTCTTCGAAGTGCTCGGACGCGACAAGCTGTACGGCACCGGTCCGTTCGAGGAGATGGACGCCGACACCGCCAGGAGCGTCCTGGAGGAGCTGACCCGCCTGGCGGAGAACGAGCTGGCGGAGTCCTTCGTCGACGCCGACCGCAACCCGCCGGTGTTCGACCCCGAGACGAACACCGCGCCGGTGCCGGAGACCTTCAAGAAGAGCTACAAGGCCTTCATGGACTCCGAGTACTGGCGCCTGGGCCTGCCCGAGGAGATCGGCGGCACCACCGCTCCCCCGTCCCTGATCTGGGCCTACGCGGAGCTGATCCTCGGCGCCAACCCGGCGATCTGGATGTACTCCTCCGGCCCGGCGTTCGCCCGCATCCTCTTCGAGGAGGGCACCGAGGAGCAGCGGAAGATCGCCTCGATCGCGGTCGAGAAGACCTGGGGCTCCACCATGGTGCTCACCGAGCCCGACGCCGGCTCGGACGTCGGCGCCGGCCGCACGAAGGCGGTCCGGCAGGAGGACGGCTCCTGGCACATCGAGGGCGTGAAGCGCTTCATCACCTCCGGCGAGCACGACATGGAGGAGAACATCCTCCACTACGTCCTCGCCCGCCCCGAGGGCGCCGGCCCCGGCACCAAGGGCCTGTCCCTCTTCCTCGTGCCGAAGTACCTGTTCGACTGGGAGAACGGCGAGCTGGGCGAGCGCAACGGCGTCTACGCCACCAACGTCGAGCACAAGATGGGCCTGAAGGCCTCCAACACCTGCGAGATGACCTTCGGCGACCGCCACCCCGCCAAGGGCTGGCTGATCGGCGACAAGCACGACGGCATCCGCCAGATGTTCCGCATCATCGAGTTCGCCCGCATGATGGTCGGGACGAAGGCGATCTCCACGCTGTCCACCGGCTACCTGAACGCGCTGGAGTACGCCAAGGAGCGCGTCCAGGGTCCCGACCTGGCGAACTTCATGGACAAGTCCGCGCCCAAGGTCACCATCACGCACCACCCCGACGTGCGCCGCTCGCTGATGACGCAGAAGGCGTACGCCGAGGGCATGCGCGCCCTCGTCCTGCACACCGCCGCGGTCCAGGACACGATCGCGGTCAAGGAGGCGGGCGGCGAGGACGCCTCGGCCGAACACGCGCTCAACGACCTGCTCCTGCCCATCGTCAAGGGCTACGGCTCGGAGAAGGGGTACGAGCAGCTCGCCCAGTCGTTGCAGACCTTCGGCGGCTCCGGCTTCCTCCAGGAGTACCCGGTCGAGCAGTACATCCGGGACGCCAAGATCGACACCCTGTACGAGGGCACCACGGCCATCCAGGGCCAGGACTTCTTCTTCCGGAAGATCGTCCGCAACCAGGGCGCCGCGCTGAACTCGATCGCCGAGGACATCAAGGAGTTCCTGGCCCTCGGCACCGGCGGCGAGGACCTGGCCGGCGCCCGCGAGCACCTCGCCAGGGCCGCCGCCGAACTGGAGGCCCTCGTCGGCCTGATGCTGATCGGCCTCGCCGCCACCGAGAAGGACGTCAAGAGCATCTACAAGGTGGGCCTGAACACCACCCGCCTGCTGCTCGCCTCCGGTGACGTGATCGTCGGCCACCTGCTGCTCAAGGGCGCCGCGATCGCCACCGAGAAGCTTCAGACGGCCTCCTCGAAGGACCGGGCGTTCTACCAGGGCAAGATCGCGGCGGCGAAGTTCTTCGCGGCCAACGTCCTGCCGGGCGTCACCCTGGCCCGCAAGGTCGCCCAGAACGTGGACCTGGACCTGATGGAGCTGGACGAGGCCGCCTTCTAGGACGGTCCCGGCCCCGGCGCGCGCACCCACCCCCCACCTGCGCTCGCACCCCCCCACCTGCGCTCACCCCCCCACCCCCCACCCACGAGGGTCCGCTCCCGGCACCGGGAGCGGACCCTCGTGACGTCGTTAAGGTGAACCCATGAGTACAAGCCAGCGCTTCGACCGCGGCCACACCGACGACCTGATGTCCTTCCTGGCGGCGAGCCCGTCGCCGTACCACGCCGTGGCGAACACAGCCGAGCGGCTGGAGAAGGCCGGCTTCCGCCAGGTCTGCGAGACGGACGCGTGGGACGGCACGGCAGGCGGAAAGTACGTGCTGCGTGGCGGGGCGATCGTGGCCTGGTACGTCCCCGAGGGTGCCGCGCCGCACACTCCCTTCCGCATCGTGGGCGCGCACACCGACTCCCCCAACCTGCGGGTCAAGCCGCTGCCCGACACCGGGGCCCACGGCTGGCGCCAGGTCGCCGTGGAGATCTACGGCGGCCCGCTGATGAACTCCTGGCTCGACCGCGACCTGGGCCTGGCCGGCCGGCTCACGCTGCGCGACGGCTCCACCCGCCTGGTCAACGTCGACCGGCCCCTGCTGCGCGTCCCCCAGTTGGCGATCCACCTGGACCGCCAGGTCTCGGCGGAGGGCCTCAAGCTCGACAAGCAGCGGCACTTGCAACCGGTGTGGGGCCTGGGCGACGACGTCCGCGACGGCGACCTGATCGCCTTCCTCGAGGCGGAGGCGGGGCTCGCCGCGGGCGAGGTGGCCGGCTGGGACCTGATGACGCACTCCGTGGAGCCCCCCGCCTACCTGGGCCGGGACCGGGAGCTGCTGGCCGGCCCCCGGATGGACAACCTGCTGTCGGTGCACGCCGCCGCGGCGGCGCTCGCGGCCGTCACGGCGGGGTCGCCGGAGCTGCCGTACATCCCGGTGCTGGCCGCCTTCGACCACGAGGAGAACGGCTCCCAGTCGGACACCGGCGCGGACGGCCCGCTGCTCGGATCGGTGCTGGAGCGCTCGGTGTTCGCGCGCGGTGGGTCGTTCGAGGACCGGGCACGCGCCTTCGCCGGCACGGTCTGCCTGTCCTCCGACACCGGCCATGCCGTCCACCCCAACTACGCGGAGCGGCACGACCCGACCCACCACCCGCGCGCGGGCGGCGGTCCGATCCTCAAGGTCAACGTCAACAACCGCTACGCAACGGACGGTTCGGGACGCGCGGTATGGGCGGCGGCCTGCGAGAAGGCCGGCGTCCCCTTCCAGTCCTTCGTCTCCAACAACTCGATGCCGTGCGGCACGACCATCGGCCCGATCACCGCGGCCCGGCACGGCATCCGCACCGTCGACATCGGCGTGGCCATCCTGTCGATGCACAGCGCCCGTGAACTGTGCGCCGCCGACGACCCGTTCCTGCTGGCGAACGCGCTGGTGGCGTTCCTGGAGGGCTGAGCGGCACGGCCTCCCCCAAGCTCTCGGCTTCGCTCGAGCAGGGGGGAGGCTGCATCATCCTCATCGCCGTGGGAGCCATTCTCACGTTCGCGACCGACTGGCACATGCAGGGGGTCGACCTGCACGTGGTCGGCGTCATCCTGATGATCGTCGGCCTGATCGGCGTCACGACGTTCAGCAGCATCTACCGGCGCCGCCGCGTCATGGCGCCCCCCACCACGGTCGTCGAAGAGGACCGCCACCACCACGCACGCGACGGCTACGACGACGGCTACGGCATCTGAGCACGTGCCGAGCCGGTCCCGCGGCCACGGAACATGACGGACAGTCGGCCACAAGCTTGAGCATTCCGTTACGCGCACCTCCTTGTCGTGTTGTGTGAATTTCGTGAAGACTTGGCGCCCTTGGGCCCGTAGGGGAGAAACCGGGCGCCAAGCGACCATCACGACGGGGGACTCTGCCGTGCTCGACTTCGCCGCACGCGGCGGCGCCTTGGGTGCTGCGCCGACAGCGCGGCCACGACCCGCGGGCCGGCACGCCGCCCGCCGCGCGCACGCCGCCGAGGAGGAACCACCCGGCAGACCCCGGCTCGCGGTCCTGATCCCCGCCCACAACGAGCAGGACCGCGTCGCCGCCGCGATCGAGGGCCTGTGGCGGCAGAGCCGGCAGCCGGACCTGATCGTGGTCGTCGCCGACAACTGCACCGACGACACCGCCCAGATCGCCGTCGCGCACGGCGCGCAGGTCTTCCACACCCAGGGCAACACGCACAAGAAGGCAGGCGCCCTCAACCAGGCCATCGCCTGGGTGCTGCCCCACCTCGACGACCGGGACCTGCTGCTGGTGCAGGACGCCGACACCGTGCTCAACCCGTGGTTCGCCGAGACCGCCCTGGCCACCTTCAACCGCAAGGTCGGCGCCGTCGGCGGAGTCTTCTACGGCGAGGAGGGCGGCGGCCTGCTCGGTCTGCTCCAGCGCATGGAGTTCCACCGCTACGCCTGGGAGCTGGAGCGCACCGGGGGCAAGGCGCAGGTGCTCACCGGCACCGGCACCATGTTCCGGGCCCGGGTGCTGCGCGAGGTGCGGGCGGCCCGCCGCGCCGGTGTCATCGGCGGCGGCAGCGGCTACTACAGCCTCGCCTCCCTCACCGAGGACGACGAGATGACCAAGGCGGTCAAGACCCTCGGCTACCGCGCCATGTCGCCGGCGGGCTGTGCGGTCACCACCGAGGTCATGCCGACCCTGGGCAAGCTGTGGCACCAGCGGCTGCGCTGGCAGCGCGGCGCCCTGGAGAACCTCCGCGACTACGGCTGGACCCGCGTCACCGCCCGCTACTTCCTCCAGCAGTTCCTCATGGGGTTCGGCGCGCTGTCCTTCCTCGTCTACCTGACCTTCATGACCACGTCCATCGCCCTGTACGGCCCGCCGGGCCTGTCACCGGTGTGGACCTCGATCGGCCTGATCTTCGTCGTCGAGAAAGTCGTCTCCGTACGCCGCGCCGGCCCCCTGCCGATGCTGGTGGCGCTGCTGATGATCCCGGAGATGCTCTACGACCTCTTCCAGCACGCCGTCTACTTCTCCTCGCTGTGGGGCCTGCTGCGCCGCAGCGAGGAGAAGTGGGTGGCCACCTGACCCCTCATCCCGCGCCGCACCCGCGGCGCGGCCTCTTCACACCCGCACCAGAGCAAGGAGAACGACATGTACGGACGAGTCGTCGGCGCCGGCACCACCGGCGCCGGAGGCGCCACGCTGGCCGCCACCGGCGTGTGGATGAACAGCATGGCCATGATGGTCGCGGCCACCACCCTGGTGGCCGCGGGAGTGGCCCTGTTCAAGCTGGCGCCGCGCCCGCGGCGCCGCTAGACCCTGTCCCAGGGCCACTCGGCGATCAGCCTTCCGCGGTCTCGTCCATTCCGGCCAGGACGAGCGGCAGCCGGTCCGTCGCGCCCTCGGTGAGGCGGACCGGAACGCCCCAGTCCTGCTGGTGCACATGGCAGGCGGGGTACTCGTTCGCGGGGTCGTCGTCGCACGAGGCCGCCATCGCGGAGACGTGCAGGACACCCTCCGGGACGGCGGGGTTCAGCTCCAGTTCGCGGCACAGGTCGGTGTCCGCGCCCTCGCCCTTCAGCAGCAGCTCGGGCGGGGTCGAGGAGACCAGCAGCCGGGTCGACGGCCCGTACCGGGTGTCGAGCTTCTGACCCGCCGGGGCCTGGAAGATCACGTCCAGGCTCAGGCGGCCGGGGGCGACCTCCGTCGCCGCGCGCCGGGTGCGGTGGGCGACCGCCTCCACCCGTACCGCCTCCTCCGGCAGCCGCAGCCGGGTCAGCCGGTGCCGGGCCGACTCCACGACCACGATGTCCTCCCCGGCCAGCACGGCGTCGCTGGGCTCACGCAGGTCGGTGGCGAGGGTCGTGACCTCGCCGGTCGCCGGGTCGTAGCGGCGCAGGGCGTGGTTGTAGGTGTCGCTGACGGCGACCGAGCCGTCCGGCAGCGCGGTCACGCCCAGCGGATGCTGGAGCAGCGCCTGTCCGGCGGCTCCGTCCCGGTGCCCGAAGTCGAACAGCCCGGTGCCGACCGCCGTGTGGACGGCGCCGTCGAGATCCACCCAGCGCAGGGCGGACGTCTCGGAGTCGGCGAGCCACAGCCGGTCGGGCGTCGCCGCGAGGCCGGAGGGCTGCGCGAACCAGGCCTCCGCGCCGGGCCCGTCGACGAGCCCCTCGTTCGTGGTCCCGGCGCTGACGGCGACGGTACCCGCGGCCGGGTCGTAGGCCCACAGCTGGTGCACGCCCGCCATGGCGATCCACACCTTGCCGTTCCACCAGGCCACGTCCCAGGGCGAGGACAGCTTCACGTCCAGCGCGGGGCCGGACGTGGCCTCACCCTGCATCCACTGGTGTCCGGTACCGGCCAGGGTCGTGGTCTCACCCGTCTCCGGGTCGAAGCGCCGCAGGGCGTGGTTGACCGTGTCGGCGACCACGACGCTGCCGTCCGGCAGGAGTGCGAGACCCTGCGGCTCCTGGAACCGGGCCCGGTCCGGGCCGCCGTCGGCCATCCCCCGGCCGCCCTGGCCGATCCGCCGCACCACGGTCTCGCCGTCCTCCGCCAGCTCCACCAGCTGGTGCCGGGTGGTGTCGCTGACCAGGAAGTTCCCGGACGGCAGCAGCAGTGCCTTGCCCGGGAAGCGCAGGGTGGTGGGCTCCGGCTCCGGCGGCACGTACGGCCCGTCGCCGCGGCGCAGGGTGCCCTTCGCCTCGTGCTCGGCCTCCAGCTCCTCCACCAGCCGCTCGATCGCGTGCGCGTGCCCCTCGCCGGCGTGCTGCGCGACGATGTAGCCCTCCGGGTCGATGACGACCAGCGTCGGCCAGGCCCGTACCGCGTACTGCTTCCAGGTGGCGAGCTCCGGGTCGTCGAGCACCGGATGCTCCACCCCGTAGCGCTCCACCGCGTCGACCACCGCCTGGTGCTCCGCCTCGTGCACGAACTTCGGCGAGTGCACCCCGACGACCACGACCGTGTCCCGGTGCTTCTCCTCCAGCTCCCGCAGCTCGTCCAGGACGTGCAGGCAGTTCACGCAGCAGAACGTCCAGAAATCCACCACGACGCACTTGCCTCGCAGGTCGGCGAGCGTGAGGTTCTTCCCACCAGTGTTGAGCCAGCCGCCCTTGCCGATCAGCTCGGGGGCGCGTACGCGGGCGCGTCGGGGTGCCGTGTCGTTCATGGGACCAAGGGTGCCACCCGCCGGCGGCGGCCCGTCCGGCGCGGTGCCGTACTGGGCCCGTCGGACCACCGGCGGCGTCGCCGGGGCGGAGCCGGGGAAGCGGTGAGGACATGAGATTCCTCGTACGCGACCGGATTTTCGGCATCGGTGACGACTACTGGATCGAGGACGAGCACGGCCGCAAGGTCTTCCTCGTCGACGGCAAGGCGATGCGGCTGCGGGACACCTTCGAGCTGAAGGACGCCCACGGCCGGGTCCTGATCAACATCCACCAGAAGATGCTCGCGCTGCGGGACACGATGGTGATCGAGCGGGGCGGGGAGGCCCTGGCGAAGATCAGGCGCAAGCGGCTGTCGCTGCTGCGCAACCACTACCGGGTGTCCATGGTGGACGGCACCGAGCTCGACGTCAGCGGCAAGATCCTCGACCGGGAGTTCGCCGTCGAGTACGACGGCGAACTGCTCGCGGTGATCTCCCGGCGATGGCTGAGCGTCGTGGAGACCTACGGCGTCGACGTCGTGCGCGAGGACGCCGACCCGGCGCTGGTGATCGCGGTGGCCGTGTGCGTGATCCACCTGGCGGAGAAGGAACGCGAGGAGCGGTAGGCGCCGGGGAAGGATCCGCAGGCGCTAGGAGTCGTCCTGGCGGCGCGGCGGCTCCAGGCCGAGGACCCTGTCCTTCAGGGCCGGGAACTGGTCCCGGGTGGCCGGCACCCTCGCCGGGTCGAAGTCGACCGCGAGGACCTCCTCGCCGGGGCCGGCCTCGGCCAGCACGTCGCCCCAGGGGTCCACCACGATCGAGTGACCCGCCTGCGGAACTCCGGCGTGCGTCCCGGCCGTTCCACAGGCGAGCACGAAGGCCTGGTCCTCCACCGCCCGCGCCCGGGCCAGCAGCGTCCAGTGCGCACGCCGGCGCTCGGGCCAGCCCGCCGGGACCACCAGGGTCTGTGCCCCGGCGTCGACGAGCCCGCGGAAGAGTTCGGGGAAGCGGAGGTCGTAACAGGTCGCGAGGCCCAGGGTCGTGTCCGGCAGAGGGACCGTCACCAGTTCCCGCCCCGCGCTCATCAGCACGGCCTCGCCCTTGTCGAAGCCGAAGCGGTGGATCTTGCGGTAGACGGCGGCCAACTCGCCGGAGGGGGAGAAGACCAGGGAGGTGTTGTAGAGGGAGTCCGCGGCCGAGTGGCCGTCGGACGCGGCGCGTTCGGGGATCGAGCCTGCGTGCAGCCACACGCCCGCGTCGCTCGCCGCCTTGGCCATCGCCTCGTAGGTGGGACCCTCCAGCGGTTCGGCCTCGCGTTCGAACTCCTCGAAGGCGAAGGCCCCGGTGGTCCACAGCTCCGGCAGCACCACCAGGTCGGCCCCGGCCTGCTCGCACACCAGCGCAGCCGCCCGCCGACGCCGCGAATCGACCGATTCACCCTCGTTCACGGCAATCTGGATCAGCGAGGCGCGCACACTACCACCGTCCTGGCACTCGAGTCGTCCGGACAGGCCTACGATCGTCACACGAAAGCACTGCCGGGCTGCCTCACAGCAGCGTAACTTAGCGTTCCAAGACACCCGCCGACCGCTGCCACCTCCCACTGGCAATGCCATCACACCCGCCCGTGTACCGACCGCCGAGGGGTCCCGTTCCGTGAGTCTGCATCCCACCCTCCAGCCCTACGCCGATGCCTGGACCCACTCCGTCGAGGCGATATCGGAGCTGATGCAGCCCCTGGTGGAGGCCGATTGGAACCGGCGCACCCCGTGCCCGGGCTGGTCGGTCCGCGACATCGTGTCGCACATCATCGGCATGGACTGCGAGATGCTGGGCGACCCGCGGCCCATCCACGCGCTCCCGCGAGACCTGTTCCACGTCACCAACGAGCACCAGCGCTACATGGAGATGCAGGTCGACGTCCGCCGCCACCACACGTCGCCGGAGATGACCTCCGAGCTGGAGTACACGATCATCCGCCGCAACCGCCAGCTGCGGAACGAGTCCCGCGACCCCGGCACAAAGATGCGCGGCCCGCTCGGCGCGGAGATCACTCTCGAAGAGGCCATGCGCTACCGCGCCTTCGACATCTGGGTGCACGAGCAGGACCTGCGCGCGGCCCTCGGCCGCCCCGCCGACCTCGACTCGCCCGGCGCCCACGTCGCCCGGGACTACCTGCTGGCCGCACTGCCGGACGTGGTCGCGGTCAAGGCGGACGCCCCGCGCAGCTCGGCGATCGTCTTCGACGTGCACGGCCCGGTGGAGTTCCTGCGCACGATCCGCGTCGACATCCAGGGCCGCGGCACCCTGGAGACGGCCCCGGCCCTCGGCCCGGCGGCGACCCTCGCGCTCGACTGGGAGACCTACTTCCGCCTGGCCTGCGGCCGGGTCACCCCAGAAGCGGTCGCGGACCGTGTGAAGACCGAGGGCGACCTGGACCTGGCGGCGGCGATCCTGCGGAACTTCGTGGTGACGGCCTAGTGCCCCGGCAGGCAGCGTTTGCCCGTCAAGGAGCGGCGTCCGGTGCGTGTTCTGGGGGTCCCCCCTGCTCGAAGAGCTTGGGGGAGGCGAGTGGGGTCCCCCCTGCTCGAAGAGCTCGGGGGAGCGTGCCGGGCGTCGCGACGGGGTGAACGTTGCCTGTCGAGGCGCTAGGACCGTGGCCGCGGACAGACGTGCCTCCCCGGGGGCGAGCCGCCTCCCGGCCGCGGCGAGCGCACCGGACCCGGCCCCGCCTCGCGGCGGCGCAGGTCACCGTCACGCCGGCACGTGCACCGTCTCCACCCGGCTGGCGACCAGCCGCTCCCGCTCCCGCCGGGCCGCCCGCTTCCGCAGCCGCAGGATCTGGCTCACGCCCAGCGCCTGGAGCACGAACACCGCCGAGAAGGCGATCCGGTAGTCGTCCCCGGTCGCGTCCAGCAGCACGCCGATCGCGAACAGCGTCGTCATCGAGGCCACGAAGCCGCCCATGTTGGTGATGCCCGACGCCGTCCCCTGACGCTCCGCCGGATTCGCCGGCCGCGCGAAGTCGAACCCGATCATCGAGGCCGGACCGCACGCGCCGAGCACCAGGCACAGCACGACCAGCAGCCACATAGGCACCCGCCCGCCCGGATACGCCAGCGTCACCGCCCACATGCCCGAGGTCGCCGCCACCGTGCCGAGCGCGAGCGGCAGCCGCGCCGCGTGGTGCCGGGCGACGATCTGCCCGTACACGAGACCGACGGCCATGTTGGACACCACGACGAGCGTGAGCAGTTCACCCGCGTCCGCCCGCGACAGACCCTGGGCCTCGACCAGGAACGGCAGCCCCCACAGCAGCAGGAACACCATCGCCGGGAACTGCGTGGTGAAGTGCACCCACAGCCCGAGCCGCGTCCCGGGCTCCCGCCAGGCCGCGGCGATCTGCCGGCGTACGTACGCGGCGCCCAGGTGGGGCAGCGGCTCCGGTTCGTGGCCCTCCGGGTGGTCCTTGAGGAACAGCACCAGCAGCACCAGCACCACCGCTCCGGCCAGCGCGCTGCCCGCGAAGGCCGCCGTCCAGCCCACGCCGTGCAGCAGCCGGGCCAGCACCAGCGTGGACACCAGGTTGCCCGCCATTCCGGCCAGCCCGGCCAGCTGGGCGACCAGCGGCCCGCGCCGGGCGGGGAACCACCGGGTGCCCAGCCGCAGCACGCTGATGAACGTCATGGCATCCCCGCAGCCGAGCAGCGCACGCGAGGCGAGTGCGGTGCCGTACGACGGGGAGAACGCGAAGCCGAGCTGTCCGGCCGTGAAGAGCACGGCGCCGATGGCCAGCACCTTCTTGGTGCCGAGCCGGTCGACGAGCAGGCCGACCGGTATCTGCATGCCGGCGTAGACGAGGAGTTGGAGGATCGAGAACGTCGACAGCGCCGAGGCGCCCACGTGGAAGCGGTCGGCGGCGTCGAGTCCGGCGACACCCAGAGAGGTGCGGAAGATGACGGCGACGAAGTAGACGGCGACGCCGATGCTCCAGACGGCGACGGCGCGCCGGCCGCCGGGCGGATCACCGGGCAGGGAGGCCGGCGAGGACGACGAGCTCACCGGACCTCCCCCCGGGCGAGGTGGGAGAACCAGTTGACGTGCCGGTGCACGACGTCGACGGCCGCCTCCGCGTTCCCCGAGCGCAGCGCGTCCAGGATCTCCTCGTGCTCGGCGAGGGTCTTGGCGAGCCGGTCGGGGTGGGAGTGCATGACGGCGACGCCCATGCGCAGCTGCCGGTCGCGCAACTGGTCGTAGAGCCGGGACAGGATCTCGTTGCCGCCGCTGCGGACGATCTCGGCGTGGAAGCAGCGGTCGGTGACGGCGGCCGCGGCGAAGTCACCGGCGGCGGCCTGCTTCTTCTGCTTCTGGAGCAGTTCCTCGAGCCGCTCGATGAGCCCCGGCGGCGCGGGTACGGCCTTCCGGGCCGCGTGCTCCTCGACCAGTTGCCGGGTCTCGACCACGTCGGCGATCTCCTGCGCGGAGACCGGCAGGACGAGGGCCCCCTTCTTCGGGTAGAGCTTGATGAGCCCCTCGACCTCCAGCCGCAGCAGTGCCTCGCGCACGGGTGTGCGCGAGACCCCGACGGCCTCGGCCAGCTCCCCCTCGGTCAGCAGGGTGCCGCCCTCGTAACTGCGGTCCAGGACGGCTTGCTTGACGTGTGCGTACACGCGATCGGCGGCGGGGGGCTGTTTCACGGCCAGGCTCATGCCCACAGCATAGATACAACACGTACCCAAGGCCCGCCCCATCCAGCATGCGGACCACCCGGGCCCGATGGCCGAATCCACCCTGGAAGTCGCGCAACCATCCGCCCCAGCCGTGAGTCAGACAAGTGCGGCCCCACTTTGTGGGCTCTCAACTCTGCCGCACCGCAGAGGAATTCAACATAATCGGGGTACTTCACTTGAAAACCGGCATCCAGGGCATCCGTATCCGCAGAGCCACCGCAGTCGTCGTGACCACGAGCGCCGTGCTCGCCGCCGGGGCCCTCACCGCGGCACCCGCGCAGGCCGTCACCGCGCCGTCGATCGTGGCCAAGGGCGGCTACGTGATGGACGACGCGACCGGCAAGTCCCTCTACACCAAGACCGCGGACACCAAGCGCTCCACGGGCTCCACCACGAAGATCATGACCGCCAAGGTCGTGCTGGCCCAGCCGAATCTGAACCTCGACGCCAAGGTCACCATCCAGAAGGCGTACAGCGACTACGTCGTCAAGAACAACGCCTCGCAGGCCCACCTGATCGTCGGCGACAAGGTGACAGTCCGTCAGCTGCTGTACGGCCTGATGCTGCCCTCGGGCTGCGACGCCGCGTACGCGCTGGCCGACAAGTACGGTTCGGGCTCGACGCGGGACGCGCGCGTGAAGTCCTTCATCGGCAAGATGAACAGCAGCGCCAAGAGCCTCGGCATGACGAACACGCGCTTCGACTCGTTCGACGGCATCGGCAACGGCAGCAACTACTCGACGCCGCGCGACCTGACGAAGCTGGCGCGCAGCGCGATGAAGAACTCCACGTTCCGCACGATCGTGAAGACGAAGACGTACACGGCCAAGACCGTCACCAAGACGGGCAGCACCCGCACGATGGGCTCGTGGACGAACACGAACACGCTGCTCAACAGCTACAGCGGCGCGATCGGCGTGAAGACGGGCTCCGGTCCCGAGGCCGGCGCCTGCCTCGTCTTCGCCGCCACCAGGAACGGCAGGACCGTCATCGGCACGGTTCTGGCCTCCACCACGTACGCGCAGCGCGCGACGGACGCGACGAAGCTCCTGAACTACGGGTTCGCCCAGAAGGTCTGACACCCGCCCACCAGGCCGAAGGGCCCGCCGCTGACCTCAGCGGCGGGCCCTTTTCCTGTGCCCGCGTGTATGGATGGTGCTAGCATCATTAGCATCATGTTGCTGCGATTGGACAAGAGGGACACCCGGCCTCTGCACGAGCAGGTAGCCGGCGCCGTCAGGCGCGCCATCGCCGAGGGGGAATGCGGCCCGGGCGACCGGCTGCCGTCGGCGCGCGATCTCTCGCAGATGCTCGACATCAACATCAACACCGTCCTGCGCGGAATGCGCGGCCTGCGGGACGAGGGACTGCTGGAGTTCCGCCGGGGACGAGGAGTGACCGTGGCGGAGGGCGCGGACCGGCACTCGGGGCTGCGGATCCGGGTGCGTGAACTGGTGGCCGAGGCGGGCCGCCTGGGCTACAGCCCGAACGACCTCATCGAGATGATCAGGGGGACGCGGTGAACACCTCGAGCAGGCATGGAAACGGGACGCGCTGGGGAGCCGCCGTCTGGACGGCCGGTATCGCGGTCCTGATCGCCGCGCTGCCCTGGGCCGCGAGCAACCGGCTGCCGGACCGGTTGGCGACCCACTGGAAGGCATCCGCGGCCGACGGCTCGATGCCGCTGTGGGCGGCCTCGCTCGTCCCCACGCTGGTCTGGCTCGTGCTGGGCGTGGGCGTGGAGGTGCTGCGGCGGCGGGCCGGGGAGGACGGCCTGGCGGTGACGCGGCCGCGGGCGCTGGCCGGGCTGCTGTCGGCCGGTGTGCTCATCGTCGGTGGCCAGCTCTCCGTCGTGCGGGCGAACCTCGATCACACGGACTGGCACCAGGTGCGGCTGCCGATCGCGGGCATCGTCGTCTCGCTGGTGGCGGCGGTGCTCGCCGGGATCGCCGGCTGGCTGGTGGGCGCGCGGGGACGGGTCTCCGGCCCTGCGTCCCCGGGACGGAACGCCGACGGGCCCACGCTGGAGATCCCCGAGGGGCAGCGGGTGGTGTGGTTCTCGCGCACCACCAACCTCTGGCTGCACCTCGTCGCGGCCGTGACCGGAGTGGTGGCGGTGGCCGCCCTGGTCGCGCTCGTCGCCGGACTCGCCGGGCCCGGCGCGGGGTGGTCGCTGTTCGCCTCGTGCGCGGTCGCCTCCCTCGCGGGGGCCGGCTGCGCCTCGGTCCAGACGCGTGTGTCCCGGCGGGGCCTGGAAGTGGCCTTCGGCCCGCTCGGCTGGCCGGTACGGCGCTGGGCGCCCGACGCGATCGAGTCCGCCCGCGCCGAGAACCGTACGCCCGCGCAGGTCGGCGGCTGGGGGTACCGCTTCAGCGGCCTGGGCACCACGGTCATGCTGCGGGCCGGGGAGTGCCTGGTGATCCGGGCCCGGGGCAGCCGGAGCGACTTCGCGGTCAGCGTGGACGACGCCGAACGCGGAGCCGCCCTCCTGAACGCACTGCGCACCCACCAGCCGAGCTGACACCACCGCAAACGCCGGGGCGGCGCACCTCCGTGAGAGGTGCGCCGCCCCGTTTTCGCCGTAGACCGCCAGGCCGCCAGGCCGCTAGGCCCAGGTGATCAGTCGCTTCGGCTGTTCCAGGATCGCGGCCACGTCGGCCAGGACCTTGGAGCCGAGTTCGCCATCGACCAGGCGGTGGTCGAAGCTGAGCGCCAGCGTGGTGACCTGGCGGGGCTTGACCTTGCCCTTGTGGACCCACGGCTGGAGCTTGATCGCGCCGACGGCGAGGATCGCGGACTCGCCGGGGTTGAGGATCGGCGTGCCGGTGTCGACGCCGAAGACGCCGACGTTGGTGATCGTCACCGTGCCGCCCTGCATGGCCGCCGGGGACGTCCTGCCCTCGCGTGCCGTGGACACCAGCTCGCCGAGCGCCTCCGCGAGCTGCGGCAGCGTCTTGACGTGGGCGTCCTTGACGTTCGGGACGATCAGGCCGCGCGGGGTCGCCGCCGCGATGCCCAGGTTGACGTAGTGCTTCTGGACGATCTCCTGAGCCGCCCCGTCCCAGGACGCGTTGATCTCCGGGTTGCGCTTGATGGCGACCAGCAGGGCCTTGGCGATCAGCAGCAGCGGGTTGACCCGCAGCCCCTGCATCTCCTTGTCCTGCTTGAGCTCCTCGACCAGCTTCATCGTGCGCGTCACGTCCACCGTCACGAACTCCGTGACGTGCGGGGCCGTGAACGCCGAGCCGACCATCGCCGCCGCCGTCGCCTTGCGGACGCCCTTGACGGGGATACGGGTCTCACGCGCCCCGTCGTAGCTCGCGGCGGGAGCCGGAGCCGCGGCCACCGGGGCCACCGCCGCCGGCGCCTCGGGGGCCGTGGGCGCGGCCGGTGCCGCCACCGCCGCGTGCACGTCCTCGCGCGTGATGATGCCGTCCGGGCCGGACGGCACGACCGTGGCGAGGTCCACGCCCAGGTCCTTGGCCAGCTTGCGCACCGGAGGCTTGGCCAGCGGGCGGGGCCCGGCGGTCGCCGCGGCAACCGCCGGCGCCGCGGCGCCGTGGCCGTTCAGCTCCGGCCGGGGTGCCGTCGCCGCCGGGGCGGCCGCGGCCTCCGGGCCCTTGCGTGGACGGCGCTTGGTGGAGGACGCCGAGACGCCGTAGCCCACGAGCACCGGCCGGCGGCCCTGCGGCTTCTCCTCCCCGTCCGTGTGCGGCTCGGTCTTCGACTCGGCCACCGGAGCGGCCTGCGCCGGGACCTCGGCCGGCGCCGCGCCCGCCACCTGCACCGCGATGATGGACGTGCCCACGTCCACCGTGGTGCCCTCGGCGAAGTGCAGCTCGCGCACCACCCCGTCGTAGGGGATGGGCAGTTCGACGGCCGCCTTGGCGGTCTCGACCTCGCAGACCACCTGGCCGTCGGTGACCGTGTCACCGGGCTGGACGTACCACTTGAGGATCTCCGCCTCGGTCAGGCCCTCGCCGACATCCGGCATCTTGAACTCACGCACGGACCCATCGGTCATCGTCGTCACGAACCTCTCCCTCAGTACGCCAGCGAGCGGTCGACGGCGTCGAGCACGCGGTCCAGGTCCGGCAGGTAGGACTCCTCCAGGCGGGCCGGCGGGTACGGGGCGTGGTAGCCGCCGACCCGCAGCACGGGGGCCTCCAGGTGGTAGAAGCAGCGCTCGGTGATCCGGGCGGCGATCTCCGCGCCGGAGCCGAAGAACACCGGCGCCTCGTGGACGACGACGAGGCGGCGGGTCCGCTCCACCGAGGCCTGGATGGCGTCGAAGTCGATCGGGGAGACCGAGCGCAGGTCCAGGACCTCCAGGGACTTGCCCTCCTCGGCGGCCGCGGCGGCGACCTCCTGGCAGAGCTTCACCATCGGGCCGTAGGCCGCCAGGGTCAGGTCCGTGCCCTCGCGGACGACCTGCGCCTTGTGCAGCGGGTTCGGGATGGCCTCCGTGTTGACCTCGGCCTTGTCCCAGTAGCGCCGCTTGGGCTCGAAGTAGATCACCGGGTCGTCGCTCTGGATGGCCTGCTGCATCATCCAGTACGCGTCCGACGCGTTGGAGGGGCTGACGACCTTCAGGCCCGCCACGTGCGCGAACAGCGCCTCGGGGGACTCCGAGTGGTGCTCGACCGCGCCGATGCCGCCGCCGTAGGGGATGCGGATGACGACCGGGAGCTTGACCTTGCCCAGCGAGCGGGCGTGCATCTTCGCGAGCTGCGTGACGATCTGGTCGTACGCCGGGAAGACGAAGCCGTCGAACTGGATCTCGACCACCGGGCGGTAGCCGCGCAGGGCGAGGCCGATCGCGGTGCCGACGATGCCGGACTCGGCGAGCGGGGTGTCGATGACGCGGCTCTCGCCGAAGTCCTTCTGGAGGCCGTCCGTCACCCGGAACACACCGCCGAGCTTGCCGACGTCCTCGCCCATGACGAGGACCTTGGGGTCGTTGTCCAGGGCGCGGCGCAGCGATTCGTTGATCGCCTTGGCCAGGGCCATCTTCTCAGCAGCCATGATCAAACCCCCTCTACGTCCGCGAACGACGCCTGGTAGGCGGCGAACTGGGCTCGCTCCTCGTCGACGAGCGCGTGCCCGTCCGCGTACACGTTCTCGAAGATGGCGAAGAGGTCCGGGTCGGGCATGGCGCGGACCGCTTCGCGCACTCGTTTGCCCAACGCCTCGCTCTCGGTCTCGAGTTCCTCGAAGAATCCCTCGTCCGCGTGGTTTGCGGCCTCCAGGTGGCGGCGAAGGCGCAGGATCGGGTCCTTCGCCTCCCAGGCCAGACGCTCCTCGTCCCCCCGGTAGCGGGTGGGGTCGTCGGAGGTGGTGTGGGCGCCCATGCGGTAGGTGTACGCCTCGACCAGGGTGGGGCCCTCGCCGCTGCGGGCGCGCTCCAGCGCCCACTTGGTGACGGCCAGGCAGGCCAGTACGTCGTTGCCGTCGACGCGGACGCCGGGGAAGCCGAAGCCCGCCGCGCGCTGGTAGAGCGGGACGCGGGTCTGCTTCTCGGTCGGCTCGGAGATCGCCCACTGGTTGTTCTGGCAGAAGAACACCACGGGGGCGTTGTAGACCGCGGAGAAGGTGAAGGCCTCGGCCACGTCGCCCTGGCTGGAGGCGCCGTCGCCGAAGTAGGCGATGACCGCGGAGTCGGCGCCGTCCTTGGCGACGCCCATCGCGTAGCCGGTGGCGTGCAGCGCCTGGGAGCCGATGACGATCGTGTAGAGGTGGAAGTTGTTGCCGTTGGGGTCCCAGCCGCCGTTGTTCACACCCCGGAACATGCCGAGCAGGTTGGTCGGATCCACCCCGCGGCACCAGGCGACGCCGTGCTCACGGTAGGTCGGGAAGACGTAGTCGTCCTCGCGGGTGGCGCGGCCGGAGCCGATCTGGGCGGCCTCCTGGCCGAGCAGCGAGGCCCACAGCCCCAGTTCGCCCTGGCGCTGCAGGGCGGTGGCCTCGGCGTCGAAGCGGCGGGTGAGCACCATGTCGCGGTACAGGCCGCGAAGCTCCTCGGCGGTGATGCCGGCGACGTACTTGTCGTACTCGGCGTTCTTGACGCGCTTGCCCTCGGGCGTCAGCAACTGCACGAGTTCGGGGTCGGCGCTCTTCTTGGCACCGGTACGCCGCCCGGTGCCGGCGGCTTTCGCGCCGGTCGCGCCGGCCTTGCTTCCGGCGCTGCGTCGCGATGTGCGCGCGGCAGTGCTCTCCACGGTCACGTGTGCTCCTCCGTCGGTCCGGCCCCGGGGTTGCCGGTAGCCAGTGCGGCTCACCTGTTCCGGACCACCGGGCACGGGGTGGGTGCCGCTCGGCCGGGAACAGGCGTGACAGGTGCCCCGGCGAGCGCCCTGCAGCAGTCACGTTACCCAGTGCTCCACATTTCTGGGAAACCCCTCCTGACCTGGGCGTTTCCTTGGATTTCCAAGTATTTTCACTTGGACGTCCAAGTACCTCGCCGGACAGTCGGGGCAGCCGCTGGTCACAGCCGTGCAGGGGGGCCGGAACACCGGCACGTTATCCCGGCCACCCCTGAGTCGGGAAGGGTCGGCGAATGGCCGGAACTGGTCTTGATGGATGACCCCGCACGGGGGACGGCGAAACAGGACCCGCAGGGCGGTGACAAGGAATGCCGCCGAGGGCGTACCGGGCGCACGGCGGGCGGCGTCGGGACGGCATCACGACCTCATGTGACCGAAAGCGACCGTTGGCGACTGTCTGTGACAAATCCCAGCTCACAGCCTCCGCCGGTGCCCTAGCATCTGGCGCGTGCCGCGCCCATGTGTACCACCCCCCGTGCCCCACGCGCCCCCTCTGAGCGCCTTGCTGCGCCAGTACGCCGCCGGTTCCGCCCTCACCTGCGAGCCCGTCGACCAGGGTCTGCTCAACCGCGGCTACCGGCTGTGCACGACCCGCGGCCGTTATTTCCTCAAGCACCACTTCGATCCGGACACCGCCGACCCCACCGCCATCGCGCGCCAGCACCGGGCCACCCAGCGTCTGGCAGACCTCGGGGTCCCGGTGGCGCCGCCGCTCACCGGCCGCGACGGGCGCACGGTCGCCGTGGTCGGCGGCCACGCCTACGCCCTGCACCCCTGGATCGACGGCCGGCACCGGCACGGCGGGCAGCTCACCACCAAGCAGTGCGCCCGTCTGGGGGCGCTGCTGGGAGCCGTGCACGCGTGCCTGGAGCAGGTGATGCCGCCCAAGGGCCGCACCCGCCCCGCCGCGAGTCCCCACCCCGTGGAGAGCGCCGATCCCGCCGACACCTTCACGCTGATCGACGACCTGCTCGGGCACGTCCGCCGCCACCGGCCCCCGGACGCCTTCGACGAACTGGCCCGGCACCGGCTCCTGGAGCGGCGCGCGCTCCTGGAACGGCACGCGGACCGGCGTCCGCCGCCCGGCGGGCCCGTCGGCTGGGTGCACGGCGACTTCCACCCCTTCAACCTGCTCTACCAGGGGGACGCCCCCGCCGCGATCGTCGACTGGGACCGGCTCGGTGTGCAGCCCCGCGCGGAGGAGGCGGTGCGCGCCGCCGCGATCTTCTTCGTCCGGCCCGCCGGCACCCTGGACCTGCCGAAGGTCAGGGCGTACGCGCGCGCGTACCGGCGGGCGGCCGGCGCCACCCCGTCGGAGCTCGCGGCGGCCGTGCACCGCGTGTGGTGGGAGCGCCTGAACGACTTCTGGATGCTGCGCTGGCACTACGAGCGCGGCGACACCCGCGCGGACCCGCAGTTCCCGGCCGCCTCGGCGCTCGCGGTGTGGTGGACGCGGGAGTACGGCACGGTGTGCGGCGCGTTCGCGGAGTGACGCCGAAGGGGCCGGGAAACACCACGCGCGCGTGGGGCCCGTACGGCCTCACGCGCGCGCGAAGGATGCTCGGTTCGCGGCGGGACTCAGTTGCCCCCGACGGGGTTCCCCGCCGCCCCCGCGGCGGTGCCGACGGGGTCGCCACTACCGCCACCGCCAACGTCCCCGGAGCCGTCGCCCGGACCGCCGCTCGTGTCCGCGGGCGTCGACGCAGGCGGGGGGTCGGCCGGTTCGCTGGAGGTCTGCGGGTCGGACTGCTCGTTGGAGGGCTGTTGGCCGGACGGCTCCGACGGGGTCCACGACGGCCGGTACGACGGCGTGTGCTTCCAGCCGCCCCCACCGGAGCCGTAGTTCCGGTCCGTCGAGGTGTCCGACGGCTGCTCGTTCGACGAGTCGCTCGGGGTGGTGCTGGGCTGCGCGTCGTCGGTGGACTGGGTGTTCGACGGCGACTTGGTGGTGTCGACGCCGGTGCCGGTGTCGCCACCGGTCTTCTGCAGCGCCAGTGCCACGCCCGCGGCGATGGCGATCACCGCGAGGACGGCCAGGATCCACAGCTTGCCGCGGCCGCTGCCCCTGTTGCCGTGCCCCTCGAAGCCGCCGTCGTCGGAGTTGCCGTATCCGGCGGGCAGGATCGGCTGGGGGATCTGCGTGGTGCCGGAGCCGAGGTCGGCCTGGTGCGGCATCGCGGTCGTGCCCGCGTAGCCGGCCGCCGGGGTGTGCCGGCCGTCGTGCGCCTCGACCGGGCCGGTGTGCCAGGTGCCGGTGTGGCCGCCCTGGTCGTACAGCATCTGCAGCCCGTACTGGATCAGCCCGCGCATCTCCTCGGCGGTCTGGAAACGATCGTCGGGCTCCTTGGCCAGCGAGCGCATGACCAGGCCGTCGAGCTCCGGCGGGCAGGTTCCGCCGGGGACCTGCGACGGCGGCACCGGCATGTCCTGGACGTGCTGGTAGACCACCGACAGCGGGGTCTCGCCGGTGAACGGGGGCCGCAGCGCGAGGAGTTCGTACAGCAGGCAGCCCGTGGCGTACAGGTCGGAGCGGTAGTCGACGGCCTTGCCGAGGGCCTGTTCCGGGGAGAGGTACTGCGGAGTGCCCATGACCATGCCGGTCTGCGTCATCGTCGTGGACGCCCCGTGCAGGGCGCGGGCGATGCCGAAGTCCATCACCTTCACGGCGCCGTTGTCGGTGATGATGACGTTGGCCGGCTTGATGTCGCGGTGCACGATGCCGTGCTGGTGCGAGTAGGCCAGCGCCTCCAGGACGCCGGAGACGATGATCAGCGCCTGCTCCGGGCCGGGCGCCTCGGCGTTGAGCAGCAGATCGCGGATGGTGCGGCCTTCGACCAGCTCCATCACGATGTACGGCACGGCCTGGCCGCCCGCCTGGTCCTCGCCGGAGTCGTACACGGCGACGATCGCGTGGTGGTTGAGCCCGGCCACCGACTGGGCCTCACGTGTGAACCGGGCCTTGGAGACGGGGTCCTCGGCCAGGTCGGCACGGAGCAGCTTGACCGCCACGGTCCGCCCGAGGCGCACGTCCTCGGCGGCGAACACCTCGGCCATGCCGCCCCGGCCGAGTCTGTGCGTCAGCCGGTACCGACCGTCGCCGACCAGGCCGTCGTTGCCCCACATCTCCGGCGCGTCCGACATACCGCCGCCACTCGCCTCGGGGTCGGACGGGCCCTGGGCGCGATGCTGCTGTGCCATCAGTCCTCGCCGTCGTTTCTGCCCGCGGTGCGCGCGGTGTTGTCACGGTCTCCGTCGGCCACGCTACAGGCTTCGCGGGGACCGCCGGTCCAGGATCGTCGCGGCGAGCACCGCCGGAACCGGCCCGAGACGGACCGGCCATGAAACCCCGTGCGGGTGCCGTGGTGCAAATTCCGTGTACCGGCCGTACGCCTGCTGTAACGCTTCCGCGACGCTTCTTTCGCGTACGGTCACGGAACGGGCACCGAGCTTGACGTGTCAGTGCCCTGGGGCAGACTTGGCCGGGAATGACTCATTCGATCAACGAGGGCGCCGGACGGCCTAGTGGGGGACGCGCAGACATGAGCCAGGACGGCGCACACGGCCAGTACGCGGGACGGGCACTGGCCGGCGGCCGCTACCAGCTGCGCGACCTGCTCGGCGAGGGCGGCATGGCCTCGGTGCACCTCGCCTACGACTCCGTGCTCGACCGCCAGGTCGCGATCAAGACACTCCACACCGAACTCGGCCGCGAACAGGCCTTCCGCGAGCGGTTCCGCCGCGAGGCCCAGGCAGTGGCCAAGCTCACGCACACCAACATCGTCTCGGTCTTCGACACCGGCGAGGACGATGTGGACGGCATGGCGACGCCGTACATCGTCATGGAGTACATCGAGGGCCGCCCCCTCGGCTCGGTGCTGGAGGAGGACATCCGGCAGCAGGGCGCGATGCCCGCCGACAAGGCCCTGAAGATCACCGCGGACGTGCTCGCCGCGCTGGAGATCAGCCACGAAATGGGCCTGGTCCACCGCGACATCAAGCCCGGCAACGTGATGATGACCAAGCGCGGCGTGGTCAAGGTCATGGACTTCGGCATCGCCCGCGCCATGCAGTCCGGCGTGACGTCGATGACGCAGACCGGCATGGTCGTCGGCACCCCGCAGTACCTCTCGCCGGAGCAGGCGCTCGGCCGGGGCGTGGACGCGCGGTCCGACCTGTACTCGGTCGGCATCATGCTGTTCCAACTGGTCACCGGGCGGCTGCCGTTCGATGCGGACTCGCCCCTGGCCATCGCGTACGCGCATGTGCAGGAGGAGCCGGTGGCGCCCTCCTCGATCAACCGCTCGCTTCCTCCGGCGGTGGACGCGCTGGTCGCCCGCGCGCTGAAGAAGAACCCCAACGAGCGCTTCCCCAGCTCCGAGTCCATGCGCGACGAGTGCCTGCGCGTGGCGGCCTCCTTCCAGGCGGCCGCGCCCAGCATCGTCCCCGGCGCCCACACGCCGAGCGGCGCGGGCGTCGGCTCGGCCGTCTTCCCGCCCGTCGACCAGACGTCCCCGGTCCCCCAGGGCCATGTGCAGACGCCGTACCAGCCGGCCCCTACACCCAATCCCTACAGCACCGGCGCCCCCACGCCCGCGAGCTACGGCTACCCGCAGCAGCCCGGCTACCAGACGCCCGTCGCGTCGCCGTACGCGCAGCAGCAGGCGCCGACCCCGCCGCCGTACGCCGCCTCGCCCCAGCACACGCCCCCGCCGGGCGGCGGCCGGAGCACCAGGCCCGTGGTCATCGGGTCGATCGCCGTCGCCGCCGTCGCGGTGGTCGGCCTGATCGTCGCGCTGGGCCTGAACAGCGGCGGCGGCAACAACGCCAAGGGCGGGGAAAGCAGCGCGAGCGCGTCCGCCGTGGTGGTCGAGGGCCACCGCGGGCCGGACACCTCGAAGACGATCGACGTCAACGACTGCAAGGAGCCGCGGGAGGCGTACAACGACCCGGACAAGATCAGGCTGCCGAACTTCCGGTACAAGAACCTCGGGTCGGTCAAGGAGTGCCTCCAGGCCGCGGGCTGGAAGCTGAAGCCGATCGACGTCAACGAGAACACGTACGGCCAGGACACGGTCATGAACCAGTACCCCGCAGCCGACACGGACGTCGACCCGAACAACATGCCGGTGATCCAGCTCTACGTCTCGACCGGCAACCCCGAGTCGTCCTGACCGTCACCGTCCCCTCCGGCTCCCGTCGAGCACGGCGGGCGGTCCCGTGAGAAGCGCGGTCCCGTACGAAGAAGGCCCCGGCAGTACGGCTGCCGGGGCCTTGTCACGTCCGCGCTACAGGGACAGATGCGGGCGGGGGCGCGGCGTACGGCCCGCGGACCCAGCGCCCGCGGGCAGGACACCTGCGCGTACGGGCGCCTACAGGTACGGCCCGCCCGAGCGGCCGCCCGTGCGGGGGTCGTCGCCGCCGTCGTGCCCGATACCCGGGGGCAGGGCACGGCGCATCTGCTCCAGCTGGGCGCGGGCGGCCATCTGCTGGGCGAACAGAGTCGTCTGGATCCCGTGGAAGAGACCCTCCAGCCAGCCCACCAACTGCGCCTGTGCGATGCGCAGTTCGGCGTCACTGGGGGTTCCCTCGTCGGTGAACGGCAGCGAGAGCCGCTCCAGCTCCTCGACGAGTTCCGGCGCCAGGCCGTCCTCCAGCTCCTTGACCGAGCTCGCGTGGATCTCCTTCAGCCGGACCCGGCTGGCCTCGTCCAGGGGAGCCACGCGCACTTCTTCGAGAAGCTGCTTGATCATGCTGCCGATCCGCATGACCTTCGCGGGCTGCTCCACCTGCTCCGTCACCGGGGTCTCACGGGAGTCGTCGTCCCCGCCACCGCCGAGCGCCATTCCGTCCTGGCCCACGACCAGGATCTGCGGATTCTCCGGCGACCGTTCGTTCCTCGGCATCTCCATGCCGCCATTGTCGCGCACCCGTACATGCCACTTCCGTGGCGCCCCCCACGGAAGGCGGTCCACCGCGTCATTTCCCGGCGTCTTCGCCCCAGGGGAGACCCAGCCGGAGCAGACGGGCCTCGCAGTGGTCCAGCCAGCGGGACTCCGCCTCGGCACAGCAGATCAGCTGCTCCACGACCAGCAGCCGGGCCACCTCGCACGGCCCCCCGAGCGGGCCGGCCAGGACCTCGGCGCGCTGCCGCACGTAGTCGTGCAGCGCCTCGGACACATGGCGGCGCTGCGCCTCGACGACCTCGCGCACATCGACGCCGGGCGCCCCCACCGCCAGCACCAGCTTGATCGCCAGTTCGTCGCACGGCGGAGCCGTCCGCTCCACCGGCCGCGCGTACCAGGCCCGCAGCTCGGCGCGGCCCGCCTCGGCCAGTGCGTAGACCACCCGGCCGGCCTCGTCCACGCCCTCCCGGGTGACCAGGCCGTCGTGCTCCAGGCGGCCGAGCGCGGCACAGACCCGGCCGATGTCCAGCGGCCGGGCCGCCCCCGTGCGCGCCTCGAACTCGGCGCGCAGCCGGGAGCCGTGGCTGGGGCCGTCCGCCAGGAGCGCCAGCAGTCCGTGACGTATCGCCATAACCGGATTGTGCAGTGGGTTCGACCCGGTGGCCGATCCTGGAATGCCGGATTGGTCCAGTGATGTGACTGTTGTTGCAGAAATGACCTGATCCGCTGGCCGGGCACCGTGAGGGGGTCCCCGACGTGACTCCATGGCTGCGCGCTCTGCTGCGGGCGACGGGACTGCTGATCGCCCTGGCAGCGGCCGTCCTGGCCGGTGGCTCCGCCGCGCCGCACGACATCGCGTCCGGGGCCGCCGCGGACGCCTCCGGCGCCTCTGCGTCCGGTACGTCTGCCTCGGGCACCGCCGCCCCCCGGATGGCCGCCGGATCCCGCTCCTCGCCGGCCCACGGGCCCCCGCCGTCCTCGTCCCCTTCTTCCCCTCCTTCCTCTTCCTCTCTTTCGTCATCGCCGTCCCCGTCCTTGTCGTCCTCCGACCCGTCGCGGGCCGGGACCCGCCCCGGTGGGGGACGGCATCGGCCGGGGCGGCCGCACTGGTGGGAGAGGGAGGGGGAGCGCGACGACGGCAGCGAGGACTTCGAGAGCGCGAGCGCGACGCCGGAGGCGACGAGCGCCTCGCCCTCGGGTCAGGAGGCCGCTCCCGTGCCGTCCGGGCCGCAGGACAGTCCCGGCGCCCTGCCCGTCGCGCAGCCCGAGCTCGGACCCGTGCTGCGGTCCCTGTCCCTGGGCAGCGGGCTCGTCCTGATCGGCCTGGGCCTCGGCCTGGCGTTCATCGCCCTGCGGTTGCGCCGGAGCTAGCTCCGGCGCAACCGGTACGGCGGCCCAGGTGCGGGGATCAGGGCGTCACCAGGAGCACCTTGCCGATGTGGCCGCTCTCCTCCAGGATCCGGTGGGCGGCCGCGGCGTCGCTCATCGGGAGCTCCTGGTCGACCACCGGCCGGACGTGCCCGTCGGCGATCAGCGGCCAGACGTGTTCGCGTACGGCGGCGACGATGGCCGCCTTCTCGCTCAACGGGCGGGCGCGCAGCGAGGTCGCGCTGATCGCGGCCCGCTTGCCGAGCAGGGTGCCGATGTTCAGCTCGCCCTTGGCCCCGCCCTGCATGCCGATGATCGCGAGCCGGCCGTTGACGGCGAGGGCCTGGACGTTGCGGTCCAGGTACTTGGCCCCCATGTTGTCGAGGATCACGTCGGCGCCGTTCCCGTCCGTGGCCCGCCGGATCTCCTCGACGAAGTCCTGCTCGCGGTAGTTGATCAGGATCTCGGCGCCCAGTTCGGCGCAGCGCTCGAGCTTCTCCTTGGTGCCCGCGGTCACGGCGACCTTCGCGCCCACGGCCCGGGCGAGCTGGATCGCCATCGTGCCGATGCCGCTGGAGCCGCCGTGCACGAGCAGCGTCTCGCCGGGGCGCAGTTGGGCGACCATGAAGACGTTGGACCAGACGGTGCAGGTCACCTCCGGCAGCGCCGCGGCCTGCCTCAGGCCGATGCCGTCGGGCACGGGCAGCAGCTGACCGGCCGGAACGGCGACCTTCTCGGCGTAACCGCCGCCCGCGAGCAGTGCGCACACCTCGTCGCCGACGGCCCAGCCGGACACCCCGGGACCGAGCGCGGCGATCCGCCCGGAGCACTCCAGACCGGGGTACGGGGAGGCACCGGGCGGCGGGTTGTAGAAGCCCTGCCGTTGCAGGAGGTCGGCCCGGTTGACGGCGCTCGCCGCCACCTCGACCAGCACCTCCCCCTCGCCGGGCACGGGATCCGGTACCTCGTCCCACACCAACGCCTCGGGCCCACCGGGTTCGGGAATCGTGATCGCATGCATGGGCCCGACGCTACTGCTTCGCGGTGCCGTCGTCAGTCCTGGGGAAGCGGCCGTGTGTCAGGGGTGACCTTCGTTCCCGGTGTGGCCCGGACGATGGTGATCAGACGGTCGGTCAGCTCCAGTTCCCGTACGGACGGGTCGTCGTAGCCCAGCACCCGGTGTCCGCGCAGCACGCTCACCACCAGGTCGTCCATGTCCCGCGGGTCCTGACCCACCTCGGCCTTTATGACGGGCCGTTCAATGATGTCCAGGCCGCTGCCCTGCTGGATGAGGTCCTCCAGGACCATGCTCGCGGCCGGACTGAGCACGGACAGCCCGAGCAACCGCCCCGCCGCACTCGCGCTGGTGACGACGGCGTCGGCCCCGGACTGCTTGAGCAGCGGCGCGTTCTCCTCCTCCCGCACCGCCGCGACGATCTTCGCCGCCCGGTTGATCTGCCGGGCGGTCAGCGTGACCAGCACGGCGGTGTCGTCCCGCTGGGTGGCGATGATGATCTGCCGTGCCCGCTGCACCTCGGCCCGCATGAGCACCTCGCTGCGGGTGGCGTCTCCGACCACGCCCGCGTAGCCCTCCGCCGTGGCCGCGTCGACCACCTTGGCGCTGGGGTCGACCACGACGACCTGCTGCTTCTTCAGCCCGGCCGCACAGACGGTCTGGAGCGCCGACCTCCCCTTCGTGCCGAATCCGACGACGACGGTGTGATCGCGCAAAGTGGACCTCCAGCGATTCTGACGCCATTCCTCACGGGTTCGCTCGGTGAGGACTTCGAGTGTGGTGCCGACCAGGATGATCAGGAAGATCACACGCAGCGGGGTGATGACGAAGATGTTGGTGAGACGCGCGCTGTCGCTGACAGGGGTGACGTCGCCGTATCCGGTCGTGGAGAGGGTCACCGTCGCGTAGTACGCAGCGGCAATGAGGTCCATCGGGGCTTCTTTGGCACTGTCCTGGTATCCCTCGCGGTCGGCGTAGACGATCACAACCGTCACGAGCAGCACCAGCACCGCCAGGAACAGTCGTTTGCCGACCTGCCGTATCGGGCGCTCCACGACTTTTCGGGGGAGCTTCACCCGATGGGTCACGAGATGCTCGTCCGCCTGGCGGGCTATCGCGTCATGGCCCGGAAGTTTCACGTGAAACACACCCCGATTCCGGCGGCGGCCCAGGGCAGGTCGAGGAGTTCGGCCTCCTGACCCGGCCGGGAGCCACCCGGTGGTACGACAGCCAGGGCATCGGCCGCCGCGACGCCGCGCAGCATGGCGGGACCGTTGTAGTGCAGCGGAACGGCGCGGTCGCCGCGCAGCACCACGGGCACGAGCCGGGTGTCGTCCGGGTGCCCGTGGACCGCGTCCGTCAGCGGCAGCGTGTACGGCTCCGGGGCCGGGCGCGCGGCCAGCGTGCGCAGCAGCGGCTCGGCGAGCGTCAGCAGACCCGAGACGGCCGCGAGCGGATTGCCGGGCAGGCCGACGAGGTGCTGGTTCTCCTTGGTGCGGGCCAGGAGCATGGGGTGGCCGGGGCGCACCTGGACGCCGTCCACCAGCAGTTCGGCGCCGATGCGGCGCAGGGTGGGGTGGACGTGGTCGACCGGTCCGGCGGCGGTTCCCCCGGTGGTGACGATCACGTCGGCCTGCGACCCGGTGACCGCCTTGTGCAGGGCCTTGGCGTCGTCGCCGATCCGGCGCACACGGGTGACCTCGGCGCCCAGCGCGCGCAGCCAGGGCGGCAGCATCGGACCCAGCGCGTCCCGGATCCGTCCGTCGTACGGCAGGCCCTCGGTGAGCAGTTCGTCGCCCAGCACGAGGACGTCGACGCGGGGGCGGGGGACCGTGGCGAGGGTGTCGTACCCGGCGGCCGCGGCCAGACCGAGCACCACCGGGGTCACCAGGGTGCCGACGGGCAGCAACTGGTCGCCACTGCGGCACTCCTGCCCGCGCTGGCGGATGTCCTTGCCGTGCCAGGACTCCTCGGTGGCGTGCAGCCGGCCCTTTGCGTCGGTGCGGCCGTGTTCGCTGCGCAGCACGGCCGTGGTGTCCTGCGGGACGCGGGCGCCGGTCGCGACGCGTACCGCCTCGCCGTCGGTCAGCGGCTCGGGCTCGTCGTGCCCGGCCAGGACGCCCTCGTCACGTACGTCCCAGGGGCCGGGGCCGGCGACCGCCCAGCCGTCCATGGCGGAGGTGTCGAAGGAGGGCAGGTCGCACAGGGCGGTCAGGGGTGCGGCCAGGACCAGTCCCAGGGCGGCCTCGAGGGGCACCGGAACGGGGGCCCGGCGGGCACCGGCACGGGCCGCGCGGGCGGCGGTCTCGCGGGCCTGCGGCCAGGCGATGGCCTGGTGGCGGGCCTCCTGGAAGTGCGCGGGGTGCGGGGTGCCGTGACCGGACCCTGCGCTCCCGTCGTCCTCGAAGGAGGCGGAACCGGACACGGGGGTGCCACTGCGTCCCGCCCGGCTCCGGCCGGGCTCGGGGGCACGCCGACTGCTGCCTTCGTTCACCAGGGCGAGCGCCTCCTCCACGTCGAAGTCCTCGGCATCCTCGGCGTTCTTGGCGGTCTTGGACTTCTCGGTGTCCTCGGCGGTTTCAGCGGTTTCGCCGACCCGCATGCCACGGCCGGGCATCAGACGTCCGGGCGGGTGTCGGGCGTGGCGTCGGGCGCCACGTCGGGCGTGCCGGTGCCGCCGGCGGTCTCGTCCGCCCAGCGCTGGGCGAGGGCCGCGGCCTTGCGGGCGGCCTCGGCGACGGCTTCGGGGCCGCCCTTGGCCTGCGCGGCCGCATAGCCGACGAGGAAGGTGGTCAGGGGTGCCGCGGGCCGGGCCACGCCGTGGGCGGCGTCGCGGGCGAGGTCGAGCAGCGCGCGGGTGTCGACGTCCAGATCGATGCCCAACTCGTCCTTGACTGCGGAAATCCATTCATCCAACACGTGCCCATGCTCCCTGATACGTGCTCTGGCGATGACGATGTCGTCCCAGGTGTCGCAGTCGAAGGACGCGACGTCGTCGGGGACGCGGGTGAGATCGAGCGCGGCGGTGAGCCGACGCAGCGGCAGCCCGGTGAGGGCGCCGTCCCGGGCAGAGCCGCCGTCGGACGCGGCGCGGGCGAGCGCGGCCAGCGCGCGGCGCAGCGCCTGCGCGCGATAGGCGGCCACGAGCGGCTGGTCGCGGCCGCCGGCGTCGGTGAGCAGCACGCCGTCGGCCCGGCCGGCCCTCAGGGCCGTCAACAGCCGCCGTACCGTGTCGCGTTCGAGGAACGGCAGGTCGGCGGAGAGTACGACGACATGGTCCGCCGTGGTGTGGCGCAGCCCGGCGTCGAGCGCGGCGAGCGGTCCGGCGCCGGCCGGTTCCTCGCGTGCCCAGCGCACGGGCCGCGCGGTGGGGCGGGGGTCGGCGACCACCACCGTCGTGTCCGCGTCGGCGCAGGCGGCGAGCACGCGGTCGAGCAGCGCGCGGCCGCCGACGCGCAGGCCGGGCTTGTCCGCGCCGCCGAGCCGCCGGGCGGCTCCTCCGGCGAGCACGACGGCGTCGTGGGCGAGGGGCTCGTAGGAGGTCACCCCCCGAGTATGCGTCCCGCCCGCGATCAAGGGGAACGCGGGCGGGACACTGCCGTCACAGCGTGCGCAGCAGCACCGCCGGCTGTTCCACGCAGTCGGCCACATATCGCAGGAAACCGCCCGCCGTGCCGCCGTCGCACACCCGGTGGTCGAAGGTGAGCGAGAGCTGGACGACCTGCCGCACCGCCAGCTCGCCCTCGTGCACCCACGGCTTGGGGACGATGCGGCCGACGCCGAGCATGGCGGCCTCGGGGTGGTTGATGATCGGTGTGGAGCCGTCGACGCCGAACACTCCGTAGTTGTTCAACGTGAAGGTCCCGCCGGTGAGTTCGGCCGGGGTGAGGGTGCCGGCGCGGGCCGCCTCGGTCAGCCGGGCGAACTCGGCGGTCAGCGACTCCGCGTCGCGCGTGTGCGCGTCCCGTACGACCGGGACGACGAGCCCGCGTTCGGTCTGCGCGGCGAAGCCGAGGTGCACGGCGTCCAGCCGGACGATCTCCCTGGCCTCCATGTCGACCCGCGAGTTGAGCTCGGGATGGCGGGCGAGCGCGGCCGTGCAGATCCGGGCCAGCAGCGCGAGCAGGGAGATCTTCTGTCCCCCGGCGGCGTTCATGGCGGCCCGGGCGCGCATCAGCTCCATGGCGTCGGCGTCCACCCAGCAGGTCGCGTCCGGAATCTCCCGGCGGCTGCGGGACAGCTTGTCGGCGACGGCGCCGCGCACCCCCTTGAGCGGAACGCGGGAGCCGGAGGCCTGCGCCGGCCCGGCCGCGGGCGCGGTCGCGGTCGCGGGAGCGGCCGGTGCGCCGACACCGCGGCCGCGTGCCGCGTCGGCCCTGAGCACGTCCTCGACGTCCGCGCGCAGGATCAGCCCCTCGGGCCCGGAGCCCGACAGCTGCCGCAGGTCCACGCCGTTCTCCCGCGCGAGGCGGCGCACGAGCGGCGAGATCACGGGAACGGGACCGTCGGCGGGCCGCTCGGCCACCGCGATCGCGTGGGCCGCCGGGACGCCTGCCGTACGCGCGGACCCGTTGGCGGCCGGTGCCGCGGCCGCGACGGGCGCCGCCGCTTCCACGGTGCCGCTCGCATCGCGCGAGCCCGACGCCATCGGTGCCGGGCGCACCCTGCGGCGGCGCGCCGGAGGCGCCCCCGTGCCGTAGCCGACCAGGACGTTGCCGGAGCCCTCGGTGTCGTCACCCGCGTCACCCGCGGCACCGGCGTCCTGCTCCCCGACCGCCACCGCCAGCAGCGGCGCTCCCACGGGCAGTTCCGCGCCCTCCTCGCCGAAGCGGGCGGTGACCACGCCGGCGTAGGGGCAGGGCACCTCGACCATCGCCTTGGCCGTCTCGACCTCGACGACCGGCTGGTCGATGGCGACCACGTCACCCACCTCGACCAGCCAGCGGACGACCTCCGCCTCGGTGAGCCCCTCCCCGAGGTCGGGGAGCCTGAACTCCAGCACCTGTGCCATCAGCTCTCCGCCTCCCACTGCAGACGCGCCACGGCGTCCAGAATCCGGTCGACACCGGGCAGGTGGTGCCGCTCCAGCATCGGCGGCGGGTAGGGAAGGTCGAACCCGGCCACACGCAGCACCGGTGCCTCCAGGTGGTGGAAGCAGCGCTCCGTGACACGGGCGGCGATCTCCCCGCCCGGGCCGCCGAACCCGGTCGACTCGTGCACGACGACCGCGCGCCCGGTGCGCCGCACCGACGCGCACACCGTCTCGTCGTCGAACGGCACCAGCGAGCGCAGGTCGACGACCTCCAGCTCCCAGCCCTCGGCCCGCGCCGCCTCGGCGGCTTCGAGGCAGACGGGCACGGACGGGCCGTACGTGATCAGCGTGGCGCTCCTGCCGGTGCGCCGCACCACCGCGCGGCCCACCGGCTCGACAGTCTGCGGGTCGTCCGGGTTCCAGGTGTCCTTCGACCAGTACAGCCGCTTGGGCTCCAGGAAGACGACCGGGTCGTCGGAGTCGATGGCGGCCCGCAGCAGCCCGTAGGCGTCGGCCACGGTCGCGGGCGTGACGACATGGAGCCCCGGAGTCGCCATGTAGTACGCCTCGGAGGAGTCGCTGTGGTGCTCCACACCGCCGATGCCGCCGCCGTAGGGGATGCGGATGGTGATCGGCAGTGGCATTTTGCCGCGGGTGCGGTTGCGCATCTTCGCGACATGGCTGGCCAGTTGCTCGAACGCCGGGTAGGCGAAGGCGTCGAACTGCATCTCGACCACCGGGCGCAGCCCGTACATGGCCATGCCGACGGCGGCGCCGAGGATGCCGGCCTCGGCCAGCGGGGTGTCCGTGCAGCGGTCCTCGCCGAACTCCTTGGCGAGGCCGTCGGTGATGCGGAAGACGCCGCCGAGGGTGCCGACGTCCTCGCCCATGACGTGCACGGCGGGGTCGGCGGCCATCGCGTCGCGCAGCGCGCGCGTGAGGGCCTGGGCCATGGTGGCCGGCTTGAGCGCGACGGTGGTCATCGGGCCGTACCCTCCTCCGACTCGGCCTGGAGCTCGGCGACCAGCTGGTCGCGCTGCTCGCGCAGCTGCGGGGTCGGCTCCGCGTACACGTGGGCGAACAGGTCCATGGGGTCGAGCGGCGCGTCCTGGTTCATGCGCTCGCGCAGCCGCGCGGCCATCGCTTCGGCGTCCTCGCGAGCGGCGCTGACGCCGTCCTCGTCGAGCAGGCCGCGCTCGGTCAGCTCCCGCTCCAGCAGCTGGATCGGGTCGTGCTCGCGCCAGGCCTCGACCTCGGCGTCGCCGCGGTAGCGAGTGGCGTCGTCGGCGTTGGTGTGGGCGTCGATGCGGTAGGTCACCGCCTCGATCAGGGTGGGCCCGCCTCCCGCGCGCGCGTGCCGCACGGCGTCGGCGAGCACCTCGTGCACGGCGGCGGCGTCGTTGCCGTCGACCAGGCGGCCGGGCATGCCGTACCCGACGGCCTTGTGGGCCAGGGACGGTGCCGCGGTCTGCTTGGCGAGCGGGACGGAGATCGCGAAGCCGTTGTTCTGCACGAGGAAGACGACGGGGGCCTGCCAGACGGCGGCGAAGTTCAGCGCCTCGTGGAAGTCGCCCTCGCTGGTGCCGCCGTCGCCGATCATCGCCAGCGCGACCACGTCGTCGCCCTTGAGGCGGGCGGCGTGGGCGAGGCCGACGGCGTGCGGCAGCTGGGTGGCGAGGGGCGTCGACAGCGGGGCGACACGGTGCTCATAGGGGTCGTAGCCGGTGTGCCAGTCGCCGCGCAGCAGCGTCAGGGCCTCGACGGGGTCGACGCCGCGGGCCACGACGGCGAGCGTGTCGCGGTAGCTGGGGAAGAGCCAGTCGCGCTCCTCCAGGGCGAGCGCCGCGGCGACCTCGCAGGCCTCCTGGCCGGTGCTGGAGGGGTAGACCGCCAGGCGGCCCTGCTTGGTCAGGGCGGTGGCCTGCGTGTTGTAACGGCGGCCCAGGACCAGCTGCGCGTACAGACGGCGCAGCAGCTCCGGATCGGCCTTCGCGGCCGCCTCCGTCCCCAGGACGCGGTAGGGCTCCGCGTCGGGCAGCAGCGGCGCGGGGTCGGTACGGGGCTGCCAGGCGGGCGGCGGCGATGGCCGGTACGCGCCCCGCTGCTCCATGACCGTCATGACGGCACCTCCTCGTGGGAGCGGCTACGAGAGGCGCGTCGGCTGTGACGCGCCCCACCTACCGATTGTTCGGTCGTCGGCACATTTTGGCTACAGGCGGGCCCAGGCTGTGGACAAACGGTTCTCCACAACCTGAGATGGACGCACTACGTCCACGAGGGAAAGGCGGGGGGACATGGCACCTGAACAAATGGCCGAGGAGCCGGACGGCGCCGCACCGCCGCCGCGCCCGCTGGACGTCATCGACCAGGACATCCTGCGCATGCTCCAGACGGACGGGCGCGCGTCGATACGGTCGGTCGCCGAACGGGTCCACGTCTCGCGCGCCAACGCCTACGCCCGGATCAACCGGCTCATCGAGGACGGCGTCATCCGCGGCTTCGGCGCCCGCGTCGACCACGAGCGCGCGGGGCACGGCACCTCCGCGTACATCACGCTGAAGATCGTGCAGAACACCTGGCGCACGGTGCGCGAGCAGCTCAGGCAGCTGCCCGGCGCCCACCACATCGCGCTGGTCGGCGGCGACTTCGACGTCCTGCTGCTGGTGCACACCCCGGACAACCGGGCGCTGCGTGAGCTGGTCCTCACCCGGCTCCAGGCCATCCCCGAGGTGCTCAGCACGCGCACGCTGCTGGTGTTCGAGGAGGAGGACCTGGAGCCGCAGGGCTGAGGCGGTACGGGGGTCAGTCCTTGCGCAGCCCGGAGAAGACCAGCCGCGTCACCGCGTCGGCCACCTCGCGCTCCGCCATGCCGCGCCCGTCGGGCCGGTACCACTCCACGATCGAGTTGATCATCCCGAAGACGAGCCGGGTCGCCAGCCGCACCTCCACGTCGGCGCGCACGTCCCCCTCCTCGGCCGACGCCCTCAGCAGATCGGCCACCCGGTGGTCGAAGTCGCGGCGCCGCTCCAGCGCCCAGCGCTCGGTCTCGGTGTTGCCGCGCACGCGCAGCAGCAGCGTCACATAGGGCAGTTCGGCGATGAGCACCTCGACCATGCGCCGCACCACGTGCTCCAGGCGCTCGACGGCGCGCCCCGTGCGCGCGTGCTCCTCGTCGAGGATCCCGAACAGCTCGTCCAGCGCCCGGCTGACCGCCCGGCGCAGCAGCTCCTCCTTGCCGGCGACGTGGTGGTAGATCGACGACTTGGAGATGCCGGCCGCCCGGGACAGATGCTCCATGGAGGTGCCGTCGTAGCCGCGTTCGATGAAGACCTGCACGGCCACGGACAGCAGCGTCTCCGGGGTGTACGTGTCGCGCCTGGCGGTGGTCATGAGGTGCCCTCCCGCTTGTCGGTGGCGTAGGCGTGGCGGTAGAGCGCGAGCGACGGCGCGTAGCGGCCGGACGGATCGCACTCGTGCAGGTTGTCCAGCACGGAGCAGGCCCAGCTGCCGCCGAGCCTGCGGCTCCACTCGAAGGGCCCGAGCGGGTAGTTGACGCCCAGGCGCATCGCGGTGTCGATGTCCTCCTCGGTGGCCGCGCCCTTGGCGACGGCGTCGTGCGCCAGGTCGACGATCCGCGCGACCGTGCGGGCGACGATCATGCCGGGGACGTCCCCGATGACGCTGACCTTCTTGCCGAGCGCCTGGAACAGGCCGGTGGCCTCGGCGACGGTCCGCGGCGAGGTGTCCCGGGAGGCGGACAGGGCGATCCGCGTGGCCCCGCGGTAGTCGAGGGCGAGGTCGAAGTAGACGACGTCCCGGAACTCCACCGAGGTCTGCCCGTCGGCGAGGACGAGCTGGCCACCGCTCGGCAGCACCAGGCGGGTGCCGTGGTCCTCGTCCTCCTCGCGCACCTGGATGCCCGCCTCCCTGATCAGGGCGAGCAGGTCCGAGGCGGGTCCGAGGCCGCCCTCGGCGACCACGTACGCGGGCGACGCCTCCCGTTCCGCGGTGTGCGGCTCGGGGCGCTCGGCGCCCTCGCGGTAGTCGTACCAGCCCTGGCCGCTCTTCCTGCCGTGCCGGCCGGACTCGACCAGACGGCGCTGGGCCAGCGAGGGGGTGAAGCGCACGTCCTGGAAGAACGACTGCCACACCGAGTGGGTGACGGACTCGTTGACGTCCTGCCCGATGAGGTCGGTCAGTTCGAAGGCGCCCATCCGGAAGCCGCCCGACTCGCGCAGGACCGCGTCGATGGTGGCGGGGTCGGCGCCCTGGGACTCGTACACCGCGAAGGCCTCGGCGTAGAAGGGCCGGGCGATGCGGTTGACGATGAAGCCGGGGGTGTCCGCGCAGGCCACGGGGGTCTTGCCCCAGGCGCGGGCCATCTCGTACGCGCGCGTGGCCGACGTGACGTCGGTGGCGAACCCGGAGACCACCTCGACCAGCGGCATCAGCGGGGCCGGGTTGAAGAAGTGCAGGCCCACGAGGCGGCCCGGGACGCGCAGCGCGCCGCCGACGGCCGTCACCGACAGGGAGGAGGTGTTGGTGGCGAGCAGGCAGTCGTCGCCGACGACGCCCTCCAGCTCCTTCAGCAGCTCCTGCTTGACGTCGAGCCGCTCCAGGACGGCCTCGACGACCAGCGCGCAGTCGGCGAGTTCGGTCAGGGCGTCGGCGGCCAGGAGCCGGGCGCGGGCCGCGTCCCGCTCGGCGCCGGTCAGCCGGTCCTTCTCGACGAGCCGGTCGAGCCGGGCGCCGATCTCGGCGGCCGCCTCCCGGGCCCGCCCGGGCACGGCGTCGTACAGGCGTACGGTGTGGCCCGCGACCAGCGCGACCTGGGCTATGCCCTGGCCCATGGTGCCGGTGCCGACGACGGCCACCGGACTGCTGAGGTCGAGTGCTGTCATGTGCGCGATCCTCCCGCACGGTGCTGTCCACAGATGCGGCGGACCCCTTGTACCGACCGATCGTTCGGTTACTCTAACTCTGACCGCCTGTTCCTGCCCATGGCCGTGACCATGGAGATGCCAGATCACGGGCTCGACGAGGAGCTCTTGAGACGAGGAGTTGGTCCCGCATGGCCGCCGAACTGACCGCACACGAGCTGATCGCCAGGCATCGGCCCACCTTGGACCAGGCGCTGGAGGCTGTCCGCACCCGCGCGTACTGGTCGCCCCACCCCGAGCACCCCAAGGCCTACGGGGAGAACGGCAGCCTCGACGCGGCCGCCGGCAAGGCCGCCTTCGACGCCGTCCTGGGCACCCGCCTCGACCTCGGCCAGCCCGGCACGGACGACTGGGTGGGCGACGAGGTCTCGCCGTACGGCATCGAACTGGGCGTGAGCTACCCGCACGCGGACATCGACGTGCTGCTGCCCGCCATGAAGGCCGGCCAGCGGGCGTGGCGGGACGCGGGCGCGGAGGCGCGCGCCATGGTGTGCCTGGAGATCCTCAAGCGGATCAGCGACCGGACGCACGAGTTCGCGCACGCGGTCATGCACACCTCCGGCCAGGCCTTCATGATGGCGTTCCAGGCGGGCGGCCCGCACGCCCAGGACCGCGGCCTGGAGGCGGTGGCGTACGCGTACGTGGAGCAGGTGCGCACCCCCGACACCGCCGAGTGGACCAAGCCGCAGGGCAAGCGCGACCCGCTCGCCCTCACCAAGCGGTTCACCGCCGTCCCGCGCGGGATCGCGCTGGTCATCGGCTGCAACACCTTCCCGACCTGGAACGGCTTCCCGGGCCTGTTCGCCTCCCTGGCCACCGGCAACGCCGTCCTGGTCAAGCCGCACCCGCGCGCGGTGCTGCCGCTCGCGCTCACGGTGAAGACCGCCCGCGAGGTGCTCGCCGAGGCCGGCTTCGACCCGAACCTGATCGCGCTCGCCGCCGAGCGTCCCGGCGAGGGCATCGCCAAGACGCTCGCCACCCGCCCCGAGATCAGGATCATCGACTACACGGGCTCGACGTCCTTCGGCGACTGGCTGGAGGCCAACGCCCGCCAGGCGCAGGTCTACACGGAGAAGGCCGGCGTCAACACGGTGCTCGTGGAGTCGACCGGCGACTACAAGGGGATGCTCGCCAACCTGGCCTTCTCGCTGTCCCTCTACAGCGGCCAGATGTGCACCACCCCGCAGAACCTGCTGATCCCCCGCGACGGCATCCGTACCGACGAGGGCCCCAAGTCCTTCGACGAGGTGACCGCCGACCTCGCCAAGGCGGTGGACGGGCTCCTCGGCGACGACGCGCGCGCCAACGCGCTGCTCGGCGCGATCGTCAACCCGGACGTCAAGGCCCGTCTGGAGGCCGCCGCGGGCCTCGGCGAGGTCGCGCTCGCCTCCCGCGAGATCGCCAACCCGGACTTCCCCGGCGCGGTCGTCCGCTCGCCGGTGATCGTGAAGCTGGACGGCGCCAAGCCGGACGCCGAGGCCGCGTACATGAACGAGTGCTTCGGCCCCGTCTCCTTCGCCGTCGCCGTCGACTCGGCCGCCGACGCGGTGGAGCTGCTGCGCCGCACGATCCGCGACAAGGGCGCGATGACGGTGGGCGCGTACACGACCGACGAGGAGGTCGAGGAGGCGGTGCAGGAGGTGTGCCTGGAGGAGCCCGCCCAGCTGTCGCTGAACCTCACCGGCGGGGTGTACGTCAACCAGACCGCCGCCTTCTCCGACTTCCACGGCTCCGGCGGCAACCCGGCGGCCAACGCGGCCCTCACCGACGGCGCGTTCGTCGCCAACCGCTTCCGCGTGGTGGAGGTCCGCCGGGAGGCATAAGCCTCTCAGGACGCGGGTGCGCCCTTGGTGGCGCTCCAGTGGTACAGCGTCATCGCCACACTGGTGGCGAGGTTGTAACTGGAGACCTGGGGGCGCATCGGCAGCGCCAGCAGGTGGTCGGTGCGCGAGCGCAGCTCGGCCGACAGGCCGCTGCGCTCGGAGCCGAAGGCGAGCACGGCGTCGTCGGGCAGCTTCACCCCGCGGATGTCCTCACCCTCCGGGTCGAGCGCGAACAGCGGCCCACCGGGCAGTTCGTCGACGTCCAGCCGCTCCACGGCGGTCGCGAAGTGCAGCCCCGCCCCGCCGCGCACCACCGTCGGGTGCCAGGGGTCCAGGGTGCCCGTGGTGACCACTCCGGTCGCCCCGAAACCGGCGGCCAGGCGGATCACCGCCCCCGCGTTGCCCAGGTTGCGCGGCTGGTCCAGGACGACGACCGGCGCGCTGCGGGGCGAGTGCGCCAGCGCCCTCAGATTGGCCTGGCGGGAGGGCCGTACGGCGAGGGCCGCCACGGCGGTGGGATGCGGGCGCGGCACGAGGGAGGCGTACGTCTCCCGCGGCACCTCGCTCAGCAGGGCGTCCAGCGCGTCCCGTACATCGGGGGCCAGCTCGTCGGCGAGGGCGAGCGCCGCGTGCCGGTCGACGGTGACGGCCACCGGCACCTCGGCCCCGAAGCGCAGGGCGTGCTTGAGGGCATGGAAGCCGTCGAGCAGCACGGAACCGCCGGCCAGCCGGTGCCAGGCGCGTACGGGGTCACTCATGCCGGGAAGCCTACGCGGGCGAGCCCGGCGTCCTCCGGGGAGCGTGGGTCCTTCGCCGGGGGCCGGTCCCCGCCGCGCCGCAGTCGCGCGCGTGCCGCGAGGCCGCCCAGGCGGCGCAGGAAGGGCGTCGGCAGGAACACCGAGTCCGCCGCGATCATCGCCAGTGAGAAGAACGGCAACCCCAGCACGACCGCGATCACGGCGTGCTCGGCCATCATGACCGCCAGCAGGACGTTCTTCACCCGCCGGTTGAGCAGCGTGAACGGGAAGGCGACCTGCGCCATCACCGTCCCGTAGGTCACCAGCATCACCAGCGTGCCGCTGGCGGACAGCAGACCGGCCAGGGCCGGCCAGGGCGAGAAGTAGTCCAGGTGGAGCGGGTAGTAGACGGCGGTGCCGTCCTGCCAGCGCGAGCCCTGGACCTTGTACCAGCCGGCCGTGGCATAGATCAGGCAGGCCTCGGCCATGATCACGAGCAGGGCGCCGTTGTGGACGATGTCGGCGACGACGTTCAGCAGCATCCGCGGCTGCGCCGAGCGCGCCCACCGTCCGACCGCCCACCACAGGGCCAGGCCCAGCCAGACCGTCCACAGGAGGGCGGGCACGAACACCTCGCCCTGCATCCGGCCCGCCGCGGTGACCACGGCCAGGAACAGCCCCAGCACGCTCCACAGGACGGGACCGGCCCGGTCGGGCACCCGCTCCCCGCGCGCGTGTGCCGCCCGTACCCGCGCGGCCCGGCGCGCGTCGAGCGACCAGACCTGGCCGCAGCGGGTGAACACCAGGTAGAGCGACATCAGGTGCAGCACGTTGTCGCCGCCGTCGCCCACGAAGACGCTGCGGTTCTGCAGGGAGAGCACGCCGACCATGAAGAGCACGGACGTGGTGCGGGTGCGCCAGCCCAGCACGAGCAGCAGGCTCGCCAGCACGCCCAGCGCGTAGCACGTCTCGAACCAGAGATCGCCGCGGAACCACAGCAGGGCCGTGAAGGCACCGTTGTCCGAGGCCAGCTGCTGGGCCAGGTTCCAGCTCCACGGGCCGTCGGGGCCGTAGAGCTCATGGCGGTGGGGGAACTCACGCAGCAGGAACAGCAGCCAGGTCAGCGAGAGGCCGATGCGTATGACGGCGGTCTGGTAGGGGCCGAGGGCCGCCTCGGTGACCCGGGTGATCCCGCGCGAGACCGCGAGCGCGAGGCGGTTCACCGCACGCCTCCCCGGGTCTCGCCGGCCGGCACCGTCCACCAGGGCAGCGAGCGGTAGGCCGGCTTGCCTGTCGCCTTCTCGTTGCTCCACAGGGGCGGGGGCACGTTGCTGGTGCGGCTGCGGATCTGGACGCGTTCGAGGACGCCGCCCGCGCCGGCCGCGTCCCCGCGTTCCAGACGCAGCACCGCGATGCGGCGCAGGTACTGCTCGGCCAGGGTGCCGCGCAGGCCCACCGGCCGGTTGTCGGCGTCGTGGGCGGCGCCGTAGAAGTCCCAGGCGCGGCGCAGTTCGTTCTGCTGGGTGTGGCTGGGCAGCAGATTGCCGTCGATGGCCCGGCCGTCCTCGGCGGACAGGTCGTACCAGCCGGTGGTACGGGTGCCGCCGTCCGCCGTGCCGATCTCCGCGCGCACCTGGACGGCGACGTTCTGCTGGAGCGGGTTCGGCGCGAACAGCTTCCAGTTCTGCTCGAACTCCGGGTAGATCCACCCGTCGACGGCCTCTGCGTGCTCCCTGTTCACCGTGTTCGACGGCGTGACGTGCAGGAACACCATCCCGAGATGCACACACACCACGACGGCGACCACCGCGAGCACCAGCACCGCACCCACTTGATACGGCAGGGACAACGCAGCGACACCACCCCGGGACGCCGGCTCACCGGAGGCGGGCGCGGGCGCAGATATGGGGGCGGGAGCCGCGAGCGCGACGGGGCCAGGGCCAGGAACGGGACCGGGGCCAGGACCGGGGTCGGGAACAGGGCTGGGGTCGGGAGCCGGGACTGCGGCCGGGCCGGGACCAGGAGCAGGACCGGGACCGGTGCCAGAACCGGGACCGGTGCCAAGGCCGGTGCCAGCACCCGGAGCGGTGCCAGGGGCTGAGCGAGGAGCAGGAACGGAGACGGGCGCGAGGGCCGGGGCCTTCTCGTCCGGCCCGGTTGCGTCCCCGGCGTCCCCGGCGTTCTCGTCCGGCCCGGCAGCGGCCGACGGCCCGTCTGCGGACCCGACGGCGGTCCGGGAGCCCTCGTCCGGCCGGGCGCCCGGGCGACTGGGGGCGCGTGAGGCGGTCGAGTCGTCGTCGTGCGCGTTCATCCCGCCCCGTTTCCGATCCCGGTCCGTCCTCCGGCCGCCACCCGGCCGCGGGGCGCCGTACCGCCCGCGCGCACCGCTTCCCGGTGCCGCACCGGAACGGTACTCAGGGCCGCCCTCCGGGCACACCCCGGGGCGTACCGGGCGCCGCACCGGACCGAACCGGCAGTCGTCCGGCGGCCGTCCGCGGCGGGGGCCACCCTACGGCGGTCCACCGCAACATGGAATCGGCCGGCCACACGGGATCGGTTGGTCGTCCAGCCGTGCCCATCCTCCCAAGTCCGCCACACTCCTGACGCGACGTCAGATACATGTGGGTGCTGGGGAGTACAGGACCCGCCCCGGCGTCACACCACCTGGCCGGGCCGCCCGTCCTCGGTCACGACGGGCCGGCCCGAGGCGGCCCACACCTGCATGCCGCCGTCGACGTTCACCGCGTCGACGCCCTGCTGGACCAGGTACATCGCGACCTGCGCCGACCGCCCGCCGGAGCGGCAGATCACATGGACCCGCCCGTCCTCGGGCGCCGTCTCGGTCAGTTCGCCGTACCGGGCCACGAACTCGCTGAGGGGGATGTGCAGCGCCCCCTCGGCGTGGCCCGCCCGCCACTCGTCGTCCTCGCGGACGTCCAGCAGGAAGTCGCCGTCCTCGAGGTCCTGGACCCCGACCGTGGGCACACCAGCTCCGAAATGCATGAGGCCGACGCTACCCGAAGCTCACCGGAGGGTTCCGGCTCGGACCGGCACGGATCCGGCACCCGGCCGGTCACGGGTGACGCAGGTCACGCGGGTGCAGGCGAGGTCACACGGGGGCCACGCGAGTCACGCTCGTCACTCCTGGCCCAGCAGCTCGGCCAGTTCCGCCTCGCGCTCCGCGACCTCCTTGCGCAGCTGCTCGGCGATCTCGTCGAGCAGGCGGTCGGGATCGTCGGGGGCCAGCCGGAGCATCCCGGCGATCGCGCCGTCCTCCAGCCCCTTGGCGACCACCGTGAGCAGCTCCTTGCGCCGGGCGAGCCATTCGAGGCGGGCGTAGAGCTCCTCGCTGCGGCTCGGCCGCTGCTCCTTGGGCTTGGGGCCGGCCGCCCACTCCGCGCCCAGTTCCCGCAGCTCGTCCTCGTCGCCGCGCGCGTAGGCGGCGTTGACCCGGGTGAGGAACTCCTCGCGCCGCTGGCGCTCGTCGTCCTCCTGCGCCAGGTCGGGGTGGGCCTTGCGGGCCAGCTCGCGGTAGAGGCGGCGGGCCTCCTCGCTGGGGCGCACCCGCTGTGGGGGCCGCACGGGCCCGTCGGTGAGCATCGCGACGGCCTCCGGGTACAGCCCGTCGGAGTCCATCCAGCCGTTCAGCAGCTCCTCGACCCCGGGGATCGGCTGCAGATCGGCCCGCGCCTCCCGCGCCTTGCGCAGGTCCTCGGGGTCACCGGTGCGCGCGGCCTTGGCCTCGGCCGTCAGAGCCTTCAGCTCCTCCAGCCGGGCGTAGAGCGGTCCGAGTCTCTGCTCGTGCAGCCGGGCGAAGTTCTCGACCTCCACCCGGAAGGTCTCCACCGCGATCTCGTACTCGATGAGCGCCTGTTCGGCGGCCCGTACGGCCCGCTCCAACCGCTCCTCGGGCCGCGCAGAGGCGCCCTCGGACGTCGCCCGGTCCGCCCCGGCGACGTCACCCTGTTCAGCTTCCGGGGTCGTCACCCGACCAGACTAGCGCCGCACGGGCCGGGCCCCCGCCCACCACCGCGACGGCCAGGCCCCCGCTCCAACGCCCCCTCTCCGCCGGGCCACCCATAACGCCGGACAGGGGGACACAACGACGTCTCCTCGGGCGCCGACCGGCGCGATTACCGTCGTCGGCGGCCCCACCGGAGCGCGACCGCGCGCCCAGCGCACCGCGCGCGCTCCGTGTCATGCACGCCACGTCCCTCTTCCCCCGCATTCCCCCACTCGAGGAGACCGAGGAACCGCCATGACACCCACAGACCCCGACGGCTCCGCGTCCGAGCACCGGATCAGCCGCAAGAACCTGCTCAAGGCGGCCGTCGCCGCCGGCGCCGCCCTCCCGCTGGCCACCGGCGCGGCAGCGCTCGCCCGGGCCTCCGCCGCCCCGGACCGGCCCCTTCCGCCGACACCCATGTGCGACGACGGGGACGGCCCGACCCACGACCAGATCGAGGGCCCCTACTTCAAGCCGAACTCACCGCTGCGCACCGCCCTGGTGACGCCAGGCACCCCCGGCACCCGGCTGACCGTCAGCGGCCATGTCTTCGGCCGCAACTGCGTCCCGCTGTCCGGCGTCCTGCTCGACTTCTGGCAGGCCGACGACGCCGGCGCCTACGACATGGGCGGATACGCCTTGCGGGGCCACCAGTTCACGGACTCCACCGGCGCGTACTCGCTGAGCACGATCGTGCCGGGTCTCTACCCCGGCCGCACCCGGCACCTCCACGTCAAGGCGCAGGCGCCCGGCCGTCCCGTGCTCACCACCCAGCTGTACTTCCCCGGCGAGCCGCGCAACGGCACCGACGCCCTCTTCGACCCGGCCCTGCTGATGAACGTCCGCGGGGCCGGCAACGCCAAGAAGGGCACCTTCGACTTCGTCCTGAACGTCGACGGCACACCGGGCCCGAGCGATCCGGGCACCCCGCCCACCGACCCGCCGAACGGCACCTGGACCCCCGGCCGCTCCTACGCCGCGGGCGACCACGTCGCGTACGCCGGCGCCGCCTACCACTGCCTCCAGGCCCACACGTCCATGACCGGCTGGGAACCGCCGAACGTCCCCGCCCTCTGGCGGCGCGAGTGACGACCGGTCCCGACGGCACACAACGGGCCCCGGTAGGTGAGATACCTCACGCGCCAGGGCCCGTTGTCCGTCGGCCGAGTTGTGCGATGACCCACACCTGTCGGCACAACGAGAAACGGGCCCCCACCGTGACTTCCGTCACTGGCGGAGACCCGTTCCATCGGTATCTCATGGTGCGCGAGGGGGGAGTTGAACCCCCACGCCCTTGCGGGCACTGGAACCTGAATCCAGCGCGTCTGCCTATTCCGCCACCCGCGCATTGGGTGTGTCCTCCGGCTCCGTCCCCCTGGGGGGCTGGCGCCTTCCGACATGCAGAACATTAGCACGCCCCGAACGGTGGATTCACATCGCTTTCCCAGGGCAGACGCCCAGCCCCGGCCGCATCGCGTCCACCCGCCGCGCCAGGCCGCCGGCCCCGGGCCGCGCCGCGCGGACAGACCCTCTTTCCGTATCGGAGCGCGCCCGTTCACGTATCAACCTCGTACCGGTCACGCCCGTCTGCCCAGGAGCCGGACGAGGACCACAGTCGGGTGCGGGACACTGGTCTGCGACCCCCTCTACGATCCTGGGCAGAAGTACCGAGCGACACCCGGGCACGCAGCAGGCGTCGACACCCGTCGACAGGGCCGACAGGGGGAACCAGCCGATTCACCCGCGCGTGGATACGATCAGTAAGCAGTACCAGGCAAGCAATACGCAGCACGACGGCACGACCCGCAGCGATGGCAACGATGGAGGAGGTGCCCCATGGGAGTCCTGAAGAAGTTCGAGCAGCGTCTCGAAGGTCTGGTCAACGGCACCTTCGCCAAGGTCTTCAAGTCCGAGGTCCAGCCCGTGGAGATCGCGGGTGCGCTCCAGCGCGAGTGCGACAACAACGCGACGATCTGGAACCGCGACCGCACCGTCGTACCCAACGACTTCATCGTGGAGCTCAGCGCGCCGGACTACGAGCGTCTGAGCCCCTACTCCGGCCAGCTCGGCGACGAGCTCGCCGGCATGGTGCGCGACTACGCGAAGCAGCAGCGCTACACCTTCATGGGGCCGATCAAGGTCCACCTGGAGAAGGCGGAGGACCTGGACACCGGCCTGTACCGGGTGCGCAGCCGTACGCTCGCCTCCACCAGCAGCCAGCAGGCGCCCCAGGCCCCCTCGGCCGGCCCGGGCGGCCGCCCCGCCGCCCCGGGCGGGTACGGCTACCCGCCCGCGGCCGGCCCCTCGGCAGCGCCTCCCATGCCGTCCGCGCCGCCGCCCGGCGCCCGCCCCGGCGGCTACGGCTACCCGCCGCCCGCCGCCCAGCAGCCCGCGCCCGCCCCGGCGAGCGGCGGCCGCACCCGCTACTGGATCGAGATCAACGGCACCCGCCACCAGATCTCCCGCCCGACACTCGTGCTCGGCCGCAGCACCGAGGCCGACGTGCGGATCGACGACCCCGGCGTCTCCCGCCGGCACTGCGAGATCCGGACCGGAACGCCCTCGACGATCCAGGATCTCGGGTCCACCAACGGCATCGTGGTGGACGGGCAGCACACCACCCGCGCTACGCTCCGCGACGGCTCGCGGATCGTCGTGGGCAGCACCACCATCATTTACCGGCAAGCCGAAGGGTGAAGCGGGGGCAATGTCAGAGCTGACCCTCACGGTCATGCGGCTGGGTTTCCTGGCCGTACTGTGGCTGTTCGTGATCGTGGCCGTGCAGGTCATCCGCAGCGACCTGTTCGGTACGCGCGTCACCCAGCGGGGGGCCCGCAGGGAAACGGCCCGGCCGCAGCAGGCCGCGCGCCAGGCGGCGGCGCCGCCGCAGCAGCGCGGTCAGCAAGGCGGTGGCCGCCAGCGCCGCAACGCCCCCACCAAACTCGTGGTGACCGAGGGCATCCTCACCGGCACCACCGTCGCGCTGCAGGGCCAGACCATCACCCTGGGCCGTGCGCACGACTCCACGATCGTGCTGGACGACGACTACGCCTCCAGCCGCCATGCCAGGATCTACCCGGACCGCGACGGCCAGTGGATCGTCGAGGACCTCGGATCCACCAACGGCACATACCTGGACCGGACCCGGCTGACGACCCCCACACCGATGCCGCTGGGCGCGCCGATCCGCATCGGCAAGACCGTCATCGAGCTGCGGAAGTAGTACGACTAATGAGCGAGCGGAGCGAGCACGCAGCGGCGGCCGGCACCCCGGGCCCCGGCGCGCTCCCGACCGGAGGGTGGGCACCGTGCGGATGTACCCGGAGCCGACGGGCGAGGTGCGCATGAGTCTGTCACTGCGCTTCGCCGCCGGATCGCACAAAGGCATGATCCGCGAGGGCAACGAGGATTCCGGGTACGCCGGTCCCCGCCTGCTCGCGATCGCCGACGGAATGGGCGGCCAGGCCGCCGGCGAGGTCGCCTCCTCCGAGGTGATCTCCACCATCGTCGCCCTCGACGACGACATCCCCGGCTCCGACATCCTCACCTCGCTCGGCACCGCCGTACGGCGCGCCAACGACCAGTTGCGCGCCATGGTCGAGGAGGACCCGCAGCTGGAGGGCATGGGCACCACGCTCACCGCCCTGCTGTGGACCGGCCAGCGACTCGGCCTGGTACACGTCGGCGACTCGCGCGCCTACCTGCTGCGCGACGGCGTGCTGACCCAGATCACCCAGGACCACACCTGGGTGCAGCGCCTCGTCGACGAGGGACGCATCACCGAGGAAGAGGCCACCACCCACCCGCAGCGCGCCCTGCTCATGCGCGCCCTCGGCAGCGGCGAACACGTGGAGCCCGACCTTTCCATCCGCGAGGTGCGCGCCGGCGACCGCTACCTGATCTGCTCCGACGGCCTCAGCGGCGTCGTCTCCCACCAGACGATGGAGGAGACCCTCGCCGGCTACCAGGGCCCGCAGGAGACGGTGCAGGAGCTGATCCAGTTCGCACTGCGCGGCGGCGGCCCCGACAACATCACCGTCATCGTCGCCGACGTCCTGGACCTGGACACCGGCGACACCCTCGCCGGACAGCTGTCCGACACCCCGGTCGTGGTCGGCGCGGTCGCCGAGAACCAGAACCACCTGCACGACAACGGCATCATGCAGACCCCCGCCGGACGCGCCTCGGGCCTCGGCCGCCAGGTGCCCGGACAGGGCGGCGGTGGCGGCGAGTTCGGCCCGCCCGGATCCGGCGACACCGACGGTTACGCCCCCGCGGCCGGCTTCGGCGACTACGGCGACGAGGACTTCGTCAAACCCCGCAAGAACCGCAGGTGGCTCAAGCGCTCCTTCTACAGCGTGCTCGCGCTCGCCGTCCTCGGCGGCGGCCTGTACGGCGGCTACCGCTGGACGCAGACGCAGTACTTCGTCGGCGCCAACGAGGAGCACGTCGCGCTGTACCGGGGCATCAGCCAGGACCTGGCCTGGCTGAAGCTGTCGAAGATCCACACGGACCACCCCGAGATCGAACTCAAGTACCTGCCGCCCTATCAGCAGCAGCAGGTCAAGGCGACGATCACCGAGGGCGGTCTGACCAACGCCCAGAAGAAGGTCGACGAGCTGTCCGTGCAGGCCTCCGCGTGCAAGAAGGAGGCCCAGCGCCGCACCGCCGAGGACAAGAACGGCGCCAAGACGGAAGAAGGCCAGGCGGGCGGTACCACCGGCACCACGGGAACCACCCGCACCTCCTTCACGTCCAAGGCGACGCCGACGCCGAACCCGTCGACGTCCCCGTCCTCCCCGTCCACGTCCGCCACCGCGTCCACTCCCAGCCCCGGCCCCACTCTCTCGGAGGAAGAGCAGAAGGTCGTCTCGCTGTGCGGTAAGCAGTAGGCAAGCCGTGAGAGGCCCTGTCACACGATGAGCAGCACTACCAACCCGTCGACGCACCACACGTCCACGATCGGCGCGATCGGCGCGCCCAGCCGCCGCAACACCGAGCTGGCGCTGCTGGTCTTCGCCGTCGCCATCCCGGTGTTCGCCTACGCCAACGTGGGCCTGGCCATCAACAGCCAGGTGCCCGCGGGCCTGCTGAGCTACGGCCTGGGCCTCGGTCTGCTGGCCGGCGTCGCGCACCTCGTCGTCCGCAAGTTCGCCCCGTACGCGGACCCGCTGCTGCTGCCGCTGGCCACGCTGCTGAACGGGCTCGGACTGGTCGTCATCTGGCGGCTGGACCAGTCGAAACTGCTCCAGGCCATCAACCAGGCGGGAACGGCCGCGCCACGGCAGCTGCTGTACACGGCCCTGGGCATCGCCTTCTTCGTGGTGGTGCTGATCTTCCTCAAGGACCACCGCGCCCTTCAGCGCTACACCTACATCTCCATGGTCGGCGCGCTGATCCTGCTGCTGCTGCCGCTCGTGCCGGGCCTCGGCGCCAACATCTACGGCGCCAAGATCTGGATCTCGGTCGCCGGATTCTCCATCCAGCCCGGTGAGTTCGCCAAGATCGTGCTCGCCATCTTCTTCGCCGGCTACCTCATGGTGAAGCGGGACGCGCTCGCCCTGGCCAGCCGCCGCTTCATGGGCCTGTACCTGCCCCGCGGCCGCGACCTCGGACCCATCCTGGTCGTCTGGGTGATCTCGATCCTCATCCTGGTCTTCGAGACCGACCTCGGCACCTCGCTGCTGTTCTTCGGCATGTTCGTCGTCATGCTGTACGTCGCCACCGAGCGGACCAGCTGGATCGTCTTCGGTCTCCTGATGTCCGCCGTCGGCGCCGTCGGCGTGGCCAGCTTCGAGTCGCACGTCCAGCAGCGCGTCCAGGCCTGGCTTGACCCGATGAAGGAGTACGCGCTCAGCCAGAAGGGCGTCATCGGCCACTCCGAGCAGTCGATGGAAGCGCTCTGGGCGTTCGGCTCCGGCGGCACCCTCGGCTCCGGCCTCGGGCAGGGCCACTCCGACCTCATCAAGTTCGCCGCCAACTCCGACTTCATCCTCGCCACCTTCGGCGAGGAGCTGGGCCTGGCCGGCATCATGGCGCTCCTGCTGATCTACGGCCTGATCGTGGAACGCGGCGTGCGCACCGCGCTGGCCGCCCGCGACCCCTTCGGCAAGCTGCTCGCCATCGGCCTGTCCGGCGCCTTCGCGCTTCAGGTCTTCGTCGTGGCCGGCGGCGTGATGGGCCTCATCCCGCTCACCGGTATGACGATGCCGTTCCTGGCGTACGGCGGCTCCTCCGTCATCGCCAACTGGGCCCTGATCGGCATCCTGATCCGGATCAGCGACACCGCCCGCAGACCCGCGCCCGCGCCCGCCTCCAACCCCGACGCCGAGATGACCCAGGTGGTCCGCCCGTGAACAAGCCCCTGCGCCGAATCGCGATCTTCTGCGGCCTCCTCGTCCTCACGCTGCTCGTCCGCGACAACTGGATCCAGTACGTCAAGGCCGACACCCTCAAGGACGACAAGCACAACCGCCGCGTCACCATCGCGCGCTACGCCACGCCGCGCGGCGACATCATCGTCGGCGGCAACCCGATCACCGGGTCGGTCGAGACCAAGAGCAACGGACTCAACGACCTCAAGTACAAGCGCACGTACAAGGACGGCCCGATGTGGGCGCCGGTCACCGGGTTCACCTCCCAGGCCTTCGGCGCCACCCAGTTGGAGAGCATCGAGGACGGCATCCTCACCGGAAGTGACGACCGGCTCTTCTTCCGGAACACCCTGGACATGATCACGGGCAAGCCCAAGCAGGGCGGCAACGTGGTCACCACGCTCAACACGGCCGCGCAGAAGGCGGCCTTCAACGGCCTGAAGAAGGTCGGCGGCAAGGGCGCCGCGGTGGCCCTGGACCCCTCCACGGGCAAGATCCTCGCCCTGGCGTCCTACCCGTCCTACGACCCGTCGTCGTTCGCCGGCAACTCCGACAAGGACGCCAAGGCCTGGAAGGACCTCCAGAAGACGTCCGACCCCAACGACCCGATGCTGAACCGGGCACTGCGCGAGACCTACCCGCCGGGCTCCACCTTCAAGGTGGTCACCGCGGCGGCCGCGCTGGAGAACGGCCTGTACAAGTCGGCGGACCAACCCACCGACTCGCCGCTGCCGTGGACCCTGCCGAACACCCGGACCGAGCTGAAGAACGAGGGCAACATCCCCTGCAAGAACGCCACCATGCGTGAGGCGCTGCGGGTGTCCTGCAACACCGTCTTCGGCAAGATGGGCTACGACCTCGGCAAGGACAAGATGCTCGCCGAGGCGAAGAAGTTCGGCTTCAACGCCGAGCAGTTCACGCCCGTGCGCGCCAACGCCTCCGTCTTCCCCGAGAAGATGGACAAGCCGCAGACCGCGCTCAGCTCCATCGGCCAGTTCGAGACCGCCGCGACCCCGCTGCAGATGGCCATGGTCGCCTCCGCCGTCGCCAACGACGGCAAGCTGATGAAGCCGTACATGATCGACAAGCTCCAGTCGCCCAACGTGGACACCCTGGAGCAGACCCAGCCGCAGGAACTGAGCCGGCCGCTCAGCTCGCAGAACGCCCAGATCCTGCAGTCCATGATGGAGACCGTCGTCAAGGACGGCACGGGCAGGAACGCGCAGATCAACAACGTCACCGTGGGCGGCAAGACCGGTACCGCCCAGCACGGCGTCGACAACAGCGAGAAGCCGTACGCCTGGTTCCTCTCCTACGCCAAGCTCGCCGACGGCAGCTCGCCGGTCGCCGTGGCCGTGGTGGTCGAGGACAACAACGCCAACCGCGACGACATCTCCGGTGGCGGCCTCGCGGCGCCCATCGCGAAGAACGTCATGGAGGCGGTCATCAACTCCAGGCAGTGAGCCCCGTCACGTCCCCCTCACATCGGTGCACGTTGCGATACCGGTCCTGTATCGGGTGACGGGCTTGGCCAGGTCACACAGAGCGAGCCGGGTACGGTAGGCCCGGACAGCAGCCTCCGGCGGCACAAGCGGTGCCGGTCGGGACCGACGGAGAGGGCTGGTAGGTAGCTATGGAAGAGCCGCGTCGCCTCGGCGGCCGGTACGAGCTGGGCCATGTGCTCGGCCGTGGTGGCATGGCGGAGGTGTACCTCGCGCATGACACCCGGCTGGGACGCACCGTGGCGGTGAAGACGCTGCGCGCCGACCTGGCGCGCGACCCTTCCTTCCAGGCCCGGTTCCGCCGGGAGGCCCAGTCGGCCGCCTCGCTCAACCATCCCGCGATCGTCGCGGTCTACGACACGGGCGAGGACTACATCGACGGGGTCTCGATCCCGTACATCGTGATGGAGTACGTCGACGGCTCCACGCTCCGTGAACTGCTGCACAGCGGCCGCAAGCTGCTGCCCGAGCGGTCCATGGAGATGACCATCGGCATCCTCCAGGGCCTGGAGTACGCCCACCGCAGCGGCATCGTCCACCGCGACATCAAGCCGGCCAACGTCATGCTGACCCGCAACGGCCAGGTCAAGGTCATGGACTTCGGCATCGCCCGCGCCATGGGCGACTCCGGCATGACCATGACCCAGACCTCGGCCGTCATCGGCACCGCCCAGTACCTGTCTCCCGAGCAGGCCAAAGGCGAGCAGGTCGACGCGCGCTCGGACCTGTACTCGACAGGTTGCCTGCTCTACGAGCTGCTGACGGTCCGCCCGCCCTTCGTGGGCGACTCCCCGGTCGCGGTGGCCTACCAGCACGTCCGCGAGGAGCCGCAGCCGCCGAGCGTCTTCGACCCCGAGATCACGCCCGAGATGGACGCGATCGTGATGCGGGCGCTGGTCAAGGACCCCGACTACCGCTACCAGTCCGCCGACGAGATGCGCGCCGACATCGAGGCCTGCCTCGACGGCCAGCCTGTCGCGGCCACGGCGGCCCTGGGCTCCGTCGGCTACGTCGGCTACCCCGACGACCAGCCGACCACCGCGCTGCGCCCCGACGCCGGCACCGCGGGCGCGACGACGATGCTGCCGCCCATGAACCCGGACGACGGCGGCTTCGGTTACGACGACCGCCCCGACCGGCGCCGTCAGAAGAAGTCCAACACCTCGACGATCCTGCTGGTCGTCGCCGGCGTCCTGGTCCTCATCGGCGCGATCTTCATCGGCATGTACGCCTTCGGCGGGAAGGGCGCCAACAACGACATGGTGCCCGTGCCCAACTTCGTCGGCCACACGAGGGCCGAAGCCGTGGATATGGCCCGGAACGGCAGCGTCGAAGTGGCCTTCACCCAGGACACCTGCGAGGACCAGCCCAAGGGCAAGGTCTGCTCACAGGAACCGAAGGACGGCGAGGTCAAGAAGGGCGACACGGTCGACGTGGTGCTGTCCACCGGGGCGCCGAAGGTGACTGTTCCCGATGTCCGCGGCGTGACCTTCGACAAGGCGAAGTCCCAGCTGGTGGAGAAGGGCTTCAAGGTCGAGAAGAAGACCCAGGAGTCCGACCAGACCCCCGACGTGGTCATCAGTCAGGACCCCGGGGGCGACACGGAGAAGGAGAAGGGCTCCGTCATCACCCTCACGGTCGCCAAGCCGACCGAGAAGGCGACGGTCCCCAATGTCGTCGGCTCGACATGCGAAGAGGCCCAGCAGCAGCTTCAGGGCAGCAATCTCAACGGCACGTGCAGCGAGGTGCCCACCAACGACCCCAACCAGGACGGCAAGGTCGTCCAGACCGTCCCGCCCGCCAGCCAGCAGGTCGACAAGGGCTCCAGCGTCAACATCCAGGTCGGCAAGCTTCAGCAGCAGCCGAAGAAGAAGGTGCCCGACGTCCGCGGCCGAACGGTGGGGGAAGCCAGGCAGATACTTGCGGCAGAAGGCTTCACCAATGTCCAGTTCGCTGAAGGCAGCAACCCGGACGACAACGCACGGGTAATGCAGCAGGACCCGGGTCCCGACCAGGAAGTCGACGACCCCGGCAACACGCAGATCACGCTGACGACCTTCGGCGGCAACAACGGCAACGGGAACGGCAACGGCGGCTTCTTCGGCGGCTGACCCCACCCCTGACGCTCAGAGCCCCGGTTCCCCTCCCAGGAGGGGAACCGGGGCTCCGTCGTATCGGACGTGCCTGCGGAGGGTGTCCGTCAACCGGTCAGTTCCTTCGGCGGTGTGCGCTTGGCGTCCACCTTTTCCGTGCGGACCAGTTCGCCCCAGACCACGTACCGGTAGCGGGAGGTGTACACCGGTGTGCAGGTCGTCAGGGTGATGTAGTGGCCGGCCTTCTTGACGCCCGACTCCTTGGGGACCGAGGACAGGACCTGGACGTTGTACTTCGACGTCTCGGGGAGGATGTCGTAGACCTTGTAGACGTACCACTTGTCCTTGGTCTCGAAGACGACCGGATCGCCCACCCGCACCTTGTCGATGTTGTGGAACTTCGCGCCGTGACCGTCCCGGTGGGCGGCGAGGGTGAAGTTGCCGGCCTTGCCGGACGTCGGCAGGGTCGCCTTGGCGGGGTCCACGTAGTAGCCGGCCACGCCGTCGTTCAGCACCTCCGCCGACGTGCCCTTCTTGATCAGGACCTCGCCGTTGTGCATGGACGGCACGTGCAGGAAGCCAATCCCGTCCTTGGTGTCGAGCGCTCCGGGACCGCCGGCCACGGACTGGGACCACTCGTCGCGGACCTTGCCGCCCTCCTGGTCGGCCTTGCGGTCCGCCAGGACGTTCGTCCACCACAGGGAGTAGACGACGAACAGGCCGAGGACCAGACCCGCCGTGATGAGGAGTTCGCCGAAGACGCTGACGGCGAGGGCCAGCGGGCCGGTACCCCGGCGGCGCCGCGCCCGGCCGGGGCCCGACGCGTCACCGTGCCCTTCGCGGCCCTCGGTGTGCCCTGCCGTGTCGTCCGTGGTCGCTGCCACTGTTCATCCGCCCTTTAACTGACGAGCGCATCCGGCTTGCCCTTGCTGCGCGGCCGTTCCTCGACCATCTTGCCCCAGACGATCATCCGGTACTTGCTGGTGAACTCCGGTGTGCAGGTGGTCAGCGTGATGTAGCGGCCGGGCCCGGTGAAGCCCGATCCCTTCGGGACGGGATCGAGGACACTGATGTTGGCCGGCGAGGTCACCGGCAGTATCGACGCCATCTTGTAGACGAAGTACATGTCCTGCGTCTCCACGACGATCGCGTCGCCCGGCGAGAGCTTGTTGATGTACCGGAACGGCTCACCGTGCGTGTTGCGGTGGCCCGCGAGCCCGAAGTTGCCCGTCTTCGCGTCCGGCATCGCGGTGTTGAGGTCGCCCTGCCCGTAGTGCCCGACCATGCCCTTGTCCAGCACCTTCGGCTTGCTGGTGCCCTCCGCGATGGGCACCACCACGTCCAGCTTCGGGATGTGCAGAAGGGCGAATCCCTGCCCCGGCTCGAACGTCCCGGGATTGCGCTTGCCGCTCGCCCAGTCGTCCTGCAACTGGTGCGCCTCGCTGCCCGCCTGCGCGTGCGCCCGGACGTTCGTCCACCACAACTGGTAGGTGACGAAGAGCAGCATCACCACACCGGTGGTGATGAACATCTCGCCGATGACCCGGCTGGCGATCACGGCCGGGCTCGCCCTGCGTGCCCGCGCCTGCCGGCGCGCCTCCACGCGGGACAGCGGCGCGGGCGACCGGTCGGCCGGGCTGTCCTCCTCCGACGGCGCGCCCGCCGCGGCCCCACGACGGCCGTGACGGCGCCTGGCGGCCTTTCTGCGGGCCGCGCGTCCACCCGGTGGGGGTGCAGGGGCCCGCGCGGCGGAAGACGCGCCAGGCGGCGGATCCGGGATCCGCAGCGCCATCGTCTCGTCGTCGACGGGAGGCAGATACGCCGTGGCATCACCCGCGGACCCGTACGGCACCCCCGCCGCGCTCTGCTGAGGCGCCGCGTGCTGCTGGGGCGCGGTCTGCTGGGGCGCCGCCCCAGCAGACCCGTAGGACGCCGCGTAGGGGTCCTGGTGCGCGCCCTGCGCCCCACCGCCGTACCACTCCTCGAACGCGTCCGGCCCCCCGTACGACTGCTCCCCGTACGAGGTGTCGGTCTCGCGCTCGGGGCGCAGCGCGGTCACGCCGTGGCCTTGCCCACCACCGGGGCGAGCCCCGCCGACCTCGCCACGGCCTCCTTGTCGCCGCACTCCGCCAGCCAGTTGGCCAGCATCCGGTGCCCGTGCTCGGTCAGTACCGACTCGGGATGGAACTGCACGCCCTCGACGGGAAGTTCACGGTGCCGCAGGCCCATGATGATGCCGTCGTGCGTGCGCGCCGTGACCACCAGCTCGTCGGGCACGGTCGCCGGCTCGGCGGCCAGGGAGTGGTAGCGGGTCGCCGTGAAGGGGGAGGGCAGTCCCGCGAAGACGCCGGTGCCCTCGTGCTCCACCAGCGAGGTCTTGCCGTGCAGCAGCTCGGGCGCGCGGTCCACCACACCGCCGTAGGCCACCTGCATCGACTGCATGCCCAGGCACACACCGAAGACGGGAACACCGGTCGCGGCGCAGTGCCGGACCATCTCCACGCAGACACCGGCCTGCTCGGGCGCGCCCGGACCCGGCGAGAGCAGCACGCCGTCGAAACCGTCCTGCGCGTGCGCCGTCGACACCTCGTCGTTGCGCAGCACCTCGCACTCGGCCCCCAGCTGGTACAGGTACTGGACCAGGTTGAAGACGAAGCTGTCGTAGTTGTCGACGACGAGAATCCGCGCACTCACTGGTTGTCCACCGTCACATCGTTGAAGGGAAGCAGCGGTTCGGCCCACGGGAAGACGTACTGGAACAGGGCGTAGACCGCGGCCAGGACCAGCACCAGTGAGATCAGCGCCTTCACCCACGCGTTCCCCGGCAGATGCCGCCAGATCCAGCCGTACATGCCGTCCCTTCCGTCTCCCACGGCACCAGACTCACGCCGTACGCCACCAGACTAACGGCGCGGCGCCCGAGGTTTCCCGGCCTCCGCGAGCTGTGCGAAAACCGCGTGCGACCGGACGTACGTGGCACAGCGTCGATCACCTCAACGATCGCGGACACGGTTTTGTACGGCCCTTTGTCGATCCGATACGCGAACCAGGCCGTTCCGTTCACCAGTACGACGCCAGGGCGCCCGCACCGGGGTGCCGGCACCCTGACATCCGTGCCTACTTCACGGGCTTCGCGTGCTGCAGGTCCACCGTGCCGGAGTAGCCGGGCAGCGTCGCCGTTCCGTCGTCGGTGACCTTCCAGCCGAGGCCGTAGACGTTGACGTACACCATGTAGTTCTGGATCGCCGGGGAGTCCGCGAGGGCCTTCTGGAGCTTCCCCGGATCGCCGACCGCCGTGATCTTGTACGGCGGCGAGTAGACGCGGCCCTGGAGAATCAACGTGTTGCCCACGCAGCGCACCGCGCTGGTGGAGATCAGCCGCTGGTCCATCACCTTGATGCCCTGGGCGCCGCCCTTCCACAGCGCGTTGACCACGGCCTGGAGGTCCTGCTGGTGGATCACCAGGTAGTCGGGCTGCGGCTCGGGATAGCCGGGGAGCTTCGCGGTGGCGTCGGGCGGGGCGTCGTTGAGCGTGACCGTGATCGCCTTGCCCGTGATCTTCCGGGTGCCCGCGCTCTGCTCCAGGCCGGTCAGCCTGCCGTCCTGGGGCTTGCCGTCGTCGTCGCGCGCGGCGAGGGACTCGATGTCGTCGCGCAGGGCGGCGTTGGACTCGTCCAGGTCCTTGTTCTTCCGGCTGCGCTCCTGGACGAGGTCGGACAGCTTCAGAAGGGACGTGTCCGTGCGGATGTTGGTGCCCTTGGCCGTGTTGAAACTGGTGAAGAAGATCAACCCGGCGAGGGCGAAGACGGCCACGGTCATGATCCGCACGGGCCTCGGGCGGCGCGTGCGGTCCGGGCCGGCACCCGTCCCCGGGAAGTCGGCAGAATTGCTCAACGTACCCTTATCTCCTTCGGCGCCGCGGAAGCACTACGCTAACGGACGTCCGGGGGAGTGCTCAGTGTGCCCTTGTACGCTGCCCCGGAGCCAGCCCAGTTCCCTGCGCGGCCACCAGCGCATCGACAGGAGAGACCCTCGTGCCGAAGTCACGTATCCGCAAGAAGGCCGACTACACGCCGCCGCCCGCCAAGCAGGCCGCGAGTATCAAGCTGGAGGGCCGCGGCTGGGTCGCGCCCGTCATGCTGGCGCTGTTCCTCATCGGCCTGGCCTGGATCGTCGTCTTCTACGTGACCGACGGCTCACTGCCCATCAAGGCCCTCGACAACGTGAACATCGTCGTGGGCTTCGGCTTCATCGCCGCCGGGTTCGCCGTCTCCACGCAGTGGAAGTGACGTCGGTCACCCGGTGAACACAGCTCTGCCCACGGGTATCCGCTGAGTTATCCACAGGCCGGAGGAATTTCCACATGCGGCCTGGGGAAAACGCTGATGATCTGTGGATAACCAGTGCATCGTTGACACCGGTACGACTGTCACACTGCCCATCCAGAGTGCGTACGCCCCCTGCCTGACCTGCGACAACACAGGTCGGAGACAGGGGGTACACGCGTTCCCGCACGCTATGCACAAGATCGGACACCAGCTGTGGACAACGGGCGCTCTCAGGTGAGCTGAACCGTTCTGATCAGCGTCAACACGACGACGACCACCAACACCAGCGCACAGGTGCCGTACTGCACCAGGTCCCGCCGCTCACGCGGGGCGTGCACCATCGCGTACCCCACCACCACACCGGCGACCAGACCCCCGATGTGCGCCTGCCAGGCGATGCCGCTCCAGCTGAAGGTGAAGATCAGGTTGATCACCAGCAGGACGATGATCGGCCGCATGTCGTAGTTGAGCCGGCGCATCAGCACCGCGGTGGCGCCGAACAGTCCGAAAATGGCGCCCGAGGCGCCGAGCGTGGCCTGGCTGGGCGAGGCGAGCAGGTACGTCAGCGCTCCGCCCGCGAGCCCGGAGACGAAGTACAGCGAGAGATAGCGCAGCCGGCCCAGGGCCGCTTCCAAGGGGCCGCCCAGCCACCACAGGCTCAGCATGTTGAAGCCGATGTGCCAGATCTCCTGGTGCGTGAACATCGAGGTCACCAGGCGGTACCACTCGCCGTCCACGACACCCGAGGTGGGGGTGAAGGGAGCCGGCGGCCAGGCGCCGATCAGGACCAGGTCCCCGAGGAGCGAGGAGTCGGCGCTGACCGCGATGAACACCGCGATGTTGATCCCGATGAGGATCTTGGTGAGCAGGCGGGGGTCGGCGGTCATGGTGCCGCCGGCCAGCGTGCGGGGCCGCGACGCGGCGGGCGGGTGGCCGGTGCCGGAACCGCCGCGGACGCAGTCCGGGCACTGGAAGCCCACGGAGGCGTCGACCATGCACTCGGGGCAGATCGCCCGGTCGCAGCGGGCGCAGCGGATACCGGTCTCGCGGCCCGGATGGCGATAGCAGGTGGGCAGGCGGTGGGCGTCCGGCGGGCCCTGGTCCGCCGGGTCCTGGCCCGCCGGGCCCTGCGGGCTGCCTGGTGCCTGGTCCATGGGGTTCCCCTCGATTCGTCCTGCGCGGAGCACGGCTGCGGCTGCTCGTGGGCAATGCACCGCCCCGCCCATCCTTACGGACAAGCGGGGCGTTTGGTTCCCTGGGGGAGCTGTCGGGACGGGCCCTTCACTCAGCCTTCGCGGGTCCCGACGACGACCGACTCGATGACGACGTCCTTGAGCGGGCGGTCGGTGCGCGGGTTGGTCTGCGCGGTCGCGATGGAGTCCACGACCTTCTGGCTGGCCGCGTCGGTGACCTCGCCAAAAATGGTGTGCTTGCGGTTCAGCCAGGCCGTCGGGCCGACGGTGATGAAGAACTGCGAGCCGTTGGTGCCCGGACCCGCGTTGGCCATCGCCAGCAGGTAGGGCTTGTCGAAGGAGAGGTCCGGGTGGAACTCGTCCTTGAACTGGTAGCCGGGACCGCCGGTGCCGTTGCCCAGCGGGTCGCCGCCCTGGATCATGAAACCGCTGATCACCCGGTGGAAGACGGTGCCGTCGTAGAGCTTCGCCGTGGACTTCTCGCCGGTGGCGGGGTGGGTCCACTCGCGCTCGCCCTTGGCGAGTTCGACAAAGTTCCGAACCGTCTCGGGGGCGTGGTTCGGCAGGAGCCGGACCTCGATGTCGCCGTGGTTGGTCTTCAGGGTGGCGTAGAGCTGCTCAGCCACGATCTGCCTTCCGTTGTCTTCCTGTGACTCCCCGATCCTCGCACGGCCCGCGCCCTGCGTCGTCCAGCGGTCGCTTCCTGAGGGAGATCCGCCGGATTCGGTTGCGGAAAACCGGGCCAGTCCTCCCGGACGGGAGCGCGGCGCGGCGATCCGTGGCATTGTCGACGACAAGCTCCTGTTGCTCCGCATTCATCCCTATCGCACGTGATCGTCGCCCGGCGGGCTCCCGATCGGCAGGGCCACCGCGGTGACCGCGGTCGTCACCCGTGACCCGGATGCCCGTTCGCACATGCCGCCGGGCCCGTTGGCAGGCATGATCCGTAAAAGGGTGGAAAGTCGAATTACCGTACGCCACCGAGGAGGAGGAACCCGTGACCCGCATCGACAGCGTGCGCGCCGCGACCGGCTCGGCGAAGGACAGCGTGCTGCACGCCGCGGAAGTGGTGGCGCCCTACGCCGACACGGCCAGGGAAAGGGCCGCGCAATACGCACACGAGGCACGCGTACGGCTCGCGCCGAAGGTGACCCTGGCCGCCGACCAGGCCCGCGTTCAGTACGGCGCCCATGTCGCACCCCGGCTGGAGCAGGCCCGTACGCAGGCCATGGCCCATGTGCCGCCCAAGGTCGACCAGGCCGCCCAGGAGGCCGCCGAGCGGACGCGCCGGGCCGCGCGGCAGGCCGCCGAGTACTCCCGGCCGCGGATCGAGCAGGCGATGGCCGCGGCGGGACCGGTCGCGGACGAGGCCGCCGCGCGCGGTGCCGCCGCGCTGGTGGCACTGCGCGGTCAGGTCCCGGCCCGGAAGATCCAGAAGCTGGCCCGCACACACGAGCGGCGGGCGCGGGCCGGGCGCGTCGTGAAGCTGCTCGCGCTGGCGGGCGCGCTCGCCGGCGGTGCCTTCGCCGCCTGGAAGTGGTGGGACAAGCAGGCCAACCCCGACTGGCTGGTGGAACCCCCGGCCGCGACCGAGGTGCCCGATTCGGGTCGGCTGACGTCCGTGGACGGCACCGGCCAGTCCGTGCTGGACCCCGAGGTCCAGGCGAAGCAGGCCGAGGAGGCGGCGGACCGCGACGAACAAGGCTGACCGCCAGCGACGAAAGAGCCTGCCCGATCGGTGTTTCCACAGGTCAGGCAGGCTTTTCGCGTGCACGTGGTTCCCGGTCCGCGAGCGGGTAGGTTGAGGTCGCCTGGGACACCGACAGGGATGGAAGGGGGGACCCATGCTCGACGGAATCACGGGAACCATTGCCATCGGCGTCATGGTCGCGTCAGCAGTCGTCGGCGACCGTGCCTCGAAAAAGCGCGAGAAGGCTTTCTGGGAGCGCTATGGATCCTTCGAGGGGTTCCGGGGCCAGGTCGACGAGGAGAAGATCCAGCGGGTGCGCAGGGAACAGGGCGACGTCGCCGCCATCAAGGTGGTACGGCAGACCTACCCGTACGTCTCGCTCCTCCTCGCGAAGCGCTACGTGGAGGAACTCCCGGCATAGCCGAAGGATCCCTGCCCGAAGGCGTCGGGGCGCGCTCCGAAGCCGGACGGACAGGCGCGCATACGCCGACGACCTGCCCGGGCGCACGGCGTGCGCACGAAAAACGCCCCCTGACACCGCGTTTCCGCAGGCCAGAGGGCATTTCACCGGTGGAGCCTAGGGGAGTCGAACCCCTGACATCTGCCATGCAAAGACAGCGCTCTACCAACTGAGCTAAGGCCCCGGACGAGAGCATCCGGCCGGAAGATCCGCTCACCGGTCGGTGCCGCAGACCAGAGTACCGGGTCACCCCCCGGATCTCGCAAAAAGATGGGGGCTCCCCGCGGCCGACCACTCTCCGTAAGATGCTCCGCGTGGTTCGCTACAGCGAACCACGGTACTTGGGGAAGCGATGGGGAGACGCAATGGACGCCGCACAGCAGGAAGCCACCGCAAGAGCGCGGGAACTGCAGCGGAACTGGTACGGGGAGCCGTTGGGGGCGCTCTTCCGCAAGCTCATAGATGACCTCGGGCTCAACCAGGCCCGGCTGGCGGGGGTACTGGGACTGTCGGCCCCGATGCTGTCGCAGCTGATGAGCGGCCAGCGCGCGAAGATCGGCAACCCTGCTGTGGTCCAGCGGGTTCAGCTGCTCCAGGAGCTGGCGGCCCAGGCGGCGGACGGCAGCGTCAGCGCGGCCGAGGCGACCGAGCGCATGGACGAGATCAAGCGGTCGCAGGGCGGCTCGGTGCTCAGCAACACCACGCAGACGACGAGTACTTCGGGGGCGCCGACGGTCAAGCGGGTGGTCCGCGAGATCCAGTCGCTGCTCCGCTCGGTCGCGGCGGCCGGTGACATCATCGAGGCCGCGAACACCCTCGCCCCGACCCACCCCGAACTCGCGGAATTCCTCCGGGTGTACGGCGCCGGCCGCACCTCGGACGCGGTCGCGCACTACCAGTCCCACCAGAACTGACGCCGCGGGGGTCGTATCGCGCGTCGGGGGGATGCGAGGGGGACCGCAGGGGGAGGAGCGACGCACAGCCATGGGTGAGGTCTTCGCCGGCCGGTACGAGCTGGCCGACCCGGTCGGACGCGGGGGAGTCGGCGCGGTCTGGCGGGCCTGGGACCACCGCCGTCGCCGGTATGTGGCCGCCAAGGTCCTTCAGCAGCGCGACGCGCACTCCCTGCTGCGCTTCGTGCGGGAGCAGGCGCTGCGGATCGATCACCCTCATGTGCTCGCACCGGCCAGCTGGGCCGCTGACGACGACAAGGTCCTGTTCACCATGGACCTGGTGGCCGGCGGCTCACTCGTCCACCTGGTCGGGGACTACGGTCCGCTGCCCCCGGTGTTCGTCTGCACCCTGCTCGACCAGTTGCTGTCCGGGCTCGCCGCGGTGCACGCGGAGGGTGTCGTGCACCGCGACATCAAGCCCGCGAACATCCTGCTGGAGGCCACCGGGACCGGCCGGCCCAGGCTGCGGCTGTCGGACTTCGGCATCGCGATGCGGTTGGGCGAACCGCGACTGACGGAGACCAACCTGGTGGTGGGGACGCCCGGTTACCTCGCTCCCGAACAGATGATGGGCGGCGCACCGGACTTCCCCGCCGACCTGTTCGCCACCGGTCTGGTCGCCCTCTATCTGCTCCAGGGCGCGAAGCCGGACGCCAGAGCGATCGTGGAGTACTTCGCGGAGCACGGAACTCCCGGTGCGCCCAAGGGTGTTCCCGAGCCGCTGTGGCAGGTCGTGGCCACCCTGCTGCAACCCGATCCGCAGGCCAGGTTCCGTACCGCGACGGGTGCGCGCAAGGCCCTCGTCACGTGCGCCGAGCTGCTGCCGGAGCCGGGCCCCGACGACGAGCTGATCGAGATCTTCGACCAACTCGGCCCGCTGCCACCAGGGTTCGGACCCGAGGGACCGCTCACCCGGAGCCCTGGGGTGACGGTCGGGCGTACGGCGGCGTCCGCCTCCGCCGGTTCGGCCACCGGGTCTGTGGTTCCCGGTGCCGGTGCCGGTGCCGCCGCTTCCGATACCGGCTCCGTGGCTTCCGGCGCTGGTACCGCTTCCGGCACCGGGGGTATGCCGGACCCGCGTCTCGATCCACGGGAGGGGACCGGGGCGACGCCTGGGACGGACGGCAGCGGCTTGTCGCCCGGACCAGCCCAGCCCTCCACCATGTCGGACACAGGCAGCTTCCACCTGCCGCCGCCCGAGACCGCCGCCCCGGAGTGGGAAGTCCCACGGCACCGGGCCGCTCCCCCGCAGGCTGTTCCACCCCCCGCCGCGCCCCCGCAGGCCATCCCCCCGGCACCGGCCGCCCCGCCCTCCGGCGGCATGCCGCTCGAACCCGCGGTCCAGCCCGCGACCCAACCTCCAGTCCAACCCCCAGTCCAGCCCGCGGCCCCACCCGCGGCCGCCCAGCCCGTGGTCCACGTCTCCCCTCACGACCCCACCCATGTGCTGTCCTCCCCCGATCCGCGGCAGCCTGCTGATGTCTCTACTGCTTCGTACACCGCCCAGTCCCCGCAGGTTCCCGTTCCGGCGCGAGGAATCTCACGCCACCGCGCCAGACGCCCGCGCCGCCCCGGCCCGCCCGCGACGGTGGCGATCCCGCTGCTGCTCCTCGCCCTGGCCTGCTACGCCGTCGGTTTCTGGGCACTGAGCCGCCTGTGAGGCCCGCCGGGGCCGATCCCGGCCGGGTCCCGATCCCCCTGCCCCTCCCACCGCCCTACTGGGCTTCGGCCCTGCGCCGGGCGAGCACGGTCCACACCCCGAGGACGGCCAGCAGGACGGTTCCCGCGCCGATCCCGCCGACGGCGAGCGCCCAAAGTGCCGCGGAGCCGTCCGCCGCCCCGGCCGGGGTCGCCGCGGCCCGGTCGTGGGCGGTGACCTCGAAGAGCCGGCCGGGCTCGGACCGGCCGGCGTAGTCCGGTCCCGGCTGTGCCGTGCCGTCCACCCGCACCCGCAGGATCAGTCCGTAGGGCCCCTCGCCGAAGGAGTCGGCGGTCTGCGCGGCGAGGTGCACGACCAGGTAGTGGAGGCCGGCGAACCGCATCCCCTTGACCTGGTCGGCGAAGCCGTGGCGGTTGGCGTGGGCGACGGGCGGCAGGGGAGCCAGGGTGGCGGACGTCTGCCGACCGGTGTAACCGGCGTACGCCTCCTCGACGTGTCCGCGTACCGGGTTGTAGAGCGACAGGGTCAGCGCGCCGCTCACATAGCCGCTGCCGCCGCTGGAACTGCCCAGCTCGACGGTGGCGCTCGGCTGCTGTCCCCAGTCGACCGGGACCTGGTAGAAGAGCGTCTGGCCGGGCCGGATCCGGGTCCGCCACACGCCTTGCCCGACCGTGCTCGCCGCGGCGAACCCGGCACCGCCGGCCCGTTCTGCCGCCTGGCCGATGACCGGTTCGGGCGAGGCGGAGTTCCAGGACTCGGGCGCGCTGGTGGCCCCGGTGCGTTTCAGCGGCGGTTCCGAGACGGCGGCGAGTTCCAGGGGCCAGGTGTCGGACGAGGATCCCTCGGCGCCGACGCGTTCGACGAGCACGTAGTACGCCCCGGCGCCCTGGCACAGGCTGCGGCCGGAGGAGACCTCGCGCGCGCCCCACGCTGCGATGGGGTGCGGACTGCGGCTCGGGCCGAAGTGAGCGGCCTGCGAGGAGCAGGAGGTGCCTCGGGCGTCCTGCACCGAGATCCTGAGGCCGTCGGTGGCGGCGACCGTGGTGCCGGGTCCGGGCACCGCCGTGACGGAGACGTAGGCGGTGGAGGTGGCGTCGAGGTCGAGGCGGTAGTAGAGCTTGCCGCTGCCCGGCAGGGAACTCGTATAGGTGTGGCCGGGCTCGAGGCGTGCGGCGTCCGTGGTGCTCGTGGCCCCGGTGACGGACCGGGCGTCGTCGGTGAAGGCGTACGGTTCCGGTTCGCCGGCCGCGAACGCGCTCGGGCCGGGGACGGCCGCCGCGAGGCACAGCGCCGCCGCGGCCGCGCCCAGGCGCACAGCGAGCTTGTGCGAGAGGTACCGGCCGCGCCGGTCATGCCGGAGGCGCCCTGCCCTCGCCTGTCGTCCCGCCCCACGCCCCACCATGCCGCGCCACCCCTCGCGTTCCGTCGCTCCGGACCGTCGCCCATCCTGCCCCGAGGGCCGCTACGCCATCCGCGCATTCCCCAGGCGCGTGCGCAACACCGGCCTCAGAAGCGACGCGTACCCCACCCTCCGCGACCGCGCAACACGAGACCCGGCCGGCCCTGCCGGGGGACCACAACACAAAACCCCGACCGCTACGGCGGTCGGGGCCTGCTCAGTTCGGGATGTCAGTGCTCACGAACCCGTGGGCACGGAGTCAGTCGCCTCCGTCCACAGATCCTGCTCGGCGCGATCCGCCTGGATCTGGCGGTACACGAGGAGCCCGCCGATGGCGGCCAGTGCGACCAGGAGAAGCTTCTTCACCGCGCGACCTCGTCTTTCCTTGACGTAGGGGACCTCTGGCGCCCGACTATACACACCGGCCGATACCGATCGGTGACCTGCGTCGGCCGTCAACTGCCGTGCGCGTAAGCACATTAGATGCTGACGAAACCGCTCCGATCGGAGCGTGATCACGTCCGTACGGACGGTGACTTTCGCCACCCTCCTCCCGTCTTCACACCTTTTCACCACTCATGCGCCCATCCGAGTGGTGTTCATCCGAAGATCGCTGCGCCACGGGCGTCGGTCCACCACTTCGCGACCCCCATACACATGATGAGCAATGTACGCAAATCGGCCAACCCGAAAGTGAGGGGCCATGGACCAGCACAAGGTCATGAAGCTGTGGACAGCCATCGTCACCGCCTTCCTCGCGCTCTGCACGGCGCTCGGACTCATCACCACGACCGCCTCCGCGGCCGCGGCCGCACCGCAGCCCGAGACGGCGCCCAAGAGCACCGCGCCGGTGCCGGCACAGACGACGTCGTCCTTGTCCAGTCCCCACACCCGGTCCCTGCCTCCCACGATGAAACAGCGCATTCGCGCCGAGGCCCACGGAAGGACCCCCGGCTGCCGCCACCGCCCGCCGACCGACGCCTTCTCCCTCGCCGCCGAACCCCGAGGCCTCCCGGACGAACCGCCGGCCCGCCCGACCATCCCTCTCCAGCGCTGACAGTGCCGCACCGGCCCGGCCGGTGCCACCACCAGCACCCTTGACGTAACGGCGATTCGCGTACAGCACCAGCCGTAGAACGCGAAGCTCCCCGGGCACCACGACCGGGGAGCTTCGCCTGCGTGGAAACCGGAGCCGACCGTCGTCACCTGCCAACGCCGGTTCGCCACGGACGACCCGGAGACGGCCCGGCTGTCGTCATCGGTCAACGCCGGTTCGCCTCGGACGGCACAGCCCGGCGAAAGACCTGCCGGGAGCCCCCTTCCGGTCCGGGACCGACGACCTCGCCAGGGACGAAGCCGAGACGCTCATAGAACACGCGTGCGCCGCTGGCGGAAGCACCAGGATGATCGGCCCCGAAGGTGACCACCTCGATGCCGGCCGGCCCCCGCACCCACCGCCGCATCGCGTCCGCCATCAGCGCACGGCCGACGCCCTTCCCCCGCGCCTGCTCCGAGATGACGAGCCAGTCGACGTGATGGGTCGGCTCCTTCACTCCGAACAACAGCCCGCCGAGAAGATCCGGGCCCGAGGAGCCCTCGGAGGCAGCAACAAGCGCCGTGGACCGACGGATGCGCTCGTGCACCGCGCCGTGGAAGCCGGCATCCTCGACCATCGGACCGAACCAGTGCTCGACCTGGGCCGCCAGGCTGAGCAAGCCAGGAAAGTCTTGCTCTTCCGCAAGTCTGACAATCATCAAATCAGTCTGGCAGGACGTTGATGTAAGCCCTTGAACGCCAAAGACCCCCAACCATTGGCTGGGGGTCTTTCACTGTGGGGCTAACAGGATTTGAACCTGTGGCCTCATCCTTATCAGGGATGCGCTCTAACCAACTGAGCTATAGCCCCGCCGCGCTCTGCGGGATGTGTCCCGCGCGCTGACTCCTGAAGATTAGCGCACGAGGGGGGCAGTCCCAAAATCGGTTGTCGGAGGACCGTCAGCGGACGTTTCGCGACACCGGCGCAGGCGCGGTCGGTCGGTCTACTCGTCCTCGGCCAGCGTCAGCTCGACGCCGCCGACGAAGCCCGCGGAGAGGTTGTAGATGAACGCTCCGAGGGTCGCGAGGGCCGTCGCCAGCACCACGTCGATCACGGCGATGATCGACGTGAACATCAGCACGTGGGGAAGGGACAGGAAGGACTGGAGGTCGAAGCCGTTCGACTCGTTGGAGCCGGTGGCCTCCGAGATCGTCCCGCCGACCGTGGAGAACACGCCCATCGCGTTCATGACCATCCACAGCACGGCGGCCGCCACGATCGTGCAGATGCCCAGGGCGATGGAGAGCAGGAAGCTGACCTTCATCACCGACCACGGGTCGGCCTTGGCCACACGCAGCCGGGCCTTGCGGGTGCGAGGCATGGTACGCGCGCCCGTGCGCGGCCGGCGCACCGCCTGGGAGGCGGGCTCGGCCGACGGGTAGGCCTGCGGCGGGTGGTACGGCCCGGAGGGCTGCTGTGCCTGCCGCTCCCCCGGCAGCGGTGAGCCCGCCGCCTGCTGACCGGCCGCGGCGTTCGCCTGCTGGGCCTGCGGGCCTCGGGTGTTCGTCACCGTTCCCCCCTGGGATCCGTGAGTGTGGGGCATGTGTGCATCGGTCGCGGGCGACTTGATCGCTTGCAGATTGGTCGTACGCGTGTCCGTCGCAGGCGCAGCGGAGCCACGGCCGCCGCCGTCCGCTCCCGTACCAGTGGAGGTACCGGCCGATCCGGCGCCCGTGGCTCCGCTCACGATGACTCTCTCCTCGTGCTACTCGGCCGAGGGCACCTCGCCCTCGTCCGTGCCGCTGGTCGCGGCCCCCTCGGCGGTCTCGTCCACGGCCACGTCGCCGTCGACTTCCTCCGCCTCGCGCCCCGCCTCGGCGTTACGTGCGATACCGACGACGGCATCGCGCTTCCCCAGGTTGATCAGTTGGACGCCCATGGTGTCACGGCCCGTCTCCCTGACCTCATTGACTCGCGTACGAATCACGCCGCCCGAGAGCGTGATGGCGAGGATCTCGTCGGTCTCCTCGACAACCAGCGCCCCCACGAGCGAACCGCGGTCCTCCACGATCTTGGCGGCCTTGATGCCGAGGCCGCCGCGACCCTGGACGCGGTACTCGTCGACTCGGGTCCGCTTGGCGTACCCGCCATCGGTGGCAGTGAACACGAACGTACCGGCTCGAACAACATTCATCGAGAGCAGTTCGTCGCCCCCGCGGAAACTCATGCCCTTGACACCCGAGGTGGCACGGCCCATCGGACGCAGAGTGTCGTCGGAGGCGGTGAACCTGATCGATTGCGCCTTCTTGCTGATCAGAAGCAGATCGTCATCGGCGGAGACCAGCTCGGCCCCGATCAGTTCGTCATCGGAACCGTCCTCCTGCTCGCGCAGGTTGATCGCGATGACGCCGCCGGAGCGAGGTGAATCGTAATCCTTCAGAGGCGTCTTCTTGACCAGGCCCGCCTTGGTGCCGAGCACCAGGTACGGCGTCGCCTCGTAGTCGCGGATCGCGAGGATCTGGGCGATCGCCTCGTCCGGCTGGAAGGCCAGCAGGTTCGCCACGTGCTGGCCGCGCGCGTCCCGGCCGGCGTCCGGCAGCTCGTAGGCCTTCGCCCGGTACACCCGGCCCTTGTTGGTGAAGAACAGCAGCCAGTGGTGCGTGGTGGAGACGAAGAAGTGGTCGACGATGTCGTCTTCCTTCAGCTTCGTGCCGCGCACGCCCTTGCCGCCGCGCTTCTGGGCGCGGTAGTCGTCGGTCTTGGTCCGCTTGATGTAGCCGCCGCGGCTGACCGTGACGACGATGTCCTCTTCGGCGATCAGGTCCTCGATGGACATGTCGCCCTCGTAGGGGATCAGCATCGTCTTGCGGTCGTCGCCGAACTTCTCGACGATCGCGGCCAGCTCCGCGCTGACGATCCCGCGCTGGCGGACCGGCGAGGCAAGGATCTCGTTGTACTCGTTGATCTTCGCCTGGAGCTCGTCGTGCTCCTGGACGATCTTCTGGCGCTCCAGGGCGGCCAGACGGCGCAGCTGCATCTCCAGGATGGCGTTGGCCTGGATCTCGTCGATCTCCAGCAGGCCCATCAGGCCCCCGCGCGCGACCTCGACGGTCGCGCTGCGCCGGATCAGCGCGATGACCTCGTCGATGGCGTCCAGGGCCTTGAGCAGGCCGCGCAGGATGTGGGCGCGCTCCTCGGCCTTGCGCAGCCGGAAGCGGGTCCGGCGGACGATGACCTCGATCTGGTGCGTCACCCAGTGGCGGATGAACGCGTCCAGCGACAGGGTGCGCGGCACGCCGTCGACCAGCGCCAGCATGTTGGCGCCGAAGTTGGTCTGGAGGTCGGTGTGCTTGTAGAGGTTGTTCAGGACGACCTTGGCGACCGCGTCCCGCTTGAGGACGATCACCAGGCGCTGGCCGGTGCGCGAGCTGGTCTCGTCGCGGACGTCCGCGATGCCGCCGATCTTGCCGTCCTTCACCAGGTCGGCGATCTTCTGCGCGAGGTTGTCCGGGTTGACCTGGTACGGCAGCTCCGTGACCACCAGGCACTGGCGGTTCTGGATCTCCTCGACCTCGACCACGGCGCGCATGGTGATCGAGCCGCGACCGGTGCGGTACGCCTCCTCGATGCCCTTGCGGCCGACGACGAGCGCTCCGGTGGGGAAGTCCGGGCCCTTGATCCGCTCGATCAGCGCGTCGAGGAGCTCCTCGTGGGAGGCCTCCGGGTTCTCCAGGTACCACTGGGCACCGGAGGCGACCTCGCGCAGGTTGTGCGGCGGGATGTTGGTCGCCATGCCGACCGCGATACCTGCCGAGCCGTTGATCAGCAGGTTCGGGAAGCGGGACGGCAGGACGGTCGGCTCCTGGGAGCGGCCGTCGTAGTTGTCCGTGAAGTCGACGGTCCCCTCGTCGATGTCGCGGACCATCTCCATCGACAGCGGCGCCATCTTGCACTCGGTGTAGCGCATGGCCGCCGCCGGGTCGTTGCCCGGTGAGCCGAAGTTGCCGTTGGAGTCCACCAGCGGCATCCGCATCGCCCACGGCTGCGCCAGGCGGACCAGCGCGTCGTAGATCGAGGAGTCGCCGTGCGGGTGGTAGTTGCCCATGACGTCGCCGACGACGCGGGCGCACTTGTAGAAGCCGCGCTCGGGGCGGTAGCCGCCGTCGTACATGGCGTACAGGACGCGTCGGTGGACGGGCTTGAGACCGTCCCGGACGTCGGGCAGCGCACGCGAGACGATGACGGACATCGCGTAGTCGAGGTAGGAGCGCTGCATCTCCGTCTCGAGCCCGACGGGCTCGACGCGCATGACGATGCCGCCCTCTTCGGGGGTGACGGGAGTGTTCTCGTCGGCCATTGCTGGTGAGGATCCTTCCTGGTGCGGTCAGCTGAGACCGACTCAGATGTCGAGGAAGCGGACGTCCTTGGCGTTGCGCTGGATGAACTGGCGGCGGGCCTCGACGTCCTCGCCCATCAGGACCGAGAACAGGTCGTCGGCCTGGGCCGCGTCGTCGAGGGTGACCTGGCCGAGCACGCGGTGCTCCTGGTCCATGGTGGTCACGCGCAGCTCCTCGGCGTTCATCTCGCCGAGCCCCTTGAAGCGCTGGATCGAGTCCTCCCGCACCCGCTTGCCGCGCTGGCGGCCCAGCTCCAGGAGCGCGTCGCGCTCGCGGTCGGAGTACGCGTACTCGACGTCCTCCCGGCCCCACTTGATCTTGTACAGCGGGGGGCGGGACAGGAACACGTGCCCGGCCTCGACCAGGGGCCGCATGAAGCGGAACAGGAAGGTCAGCAGCAGGGTGTTGATGTGCTGGCCGTCGACGTCGGCGTCCGCCATCAGGATGATCTTGTGATAGCGGAGCTTCTCGATGTCGAAGTCCTCGTGCACACCTGTGCCGAACGCGGAGATCAGCGCCTGGATCTCCTGGTTCTGGAGGATCTTGTCGATCCGCGCCTTCTCGACGTTGAGGATCTTGCCGCGGATCGGCAGGATCGCCTGGTACTCCGGGTTGCGGCCGGACTTGGCCGAGCCGCCGGCGGAGTCACCCTCGACGATGAAGATCTCGCACTTGGTGGGGTCGTTCGACTGGCAGTCGGAGAGCTTGCCCGGCAGGGAGGCGGACTCCAGCAGGCCCTTGCGGCGGGTGAGGTCGCGGGCCTTGCGGGCCGCCACGCGCGCGGTGGCCGCCTGGATGCCCTTGCGGATGATGTCCGCCGCCTCGACCGGGTTGCGGTCCAGCCAGTCGTTCAGGTGTTCGTAGACGGCCTTCTGGACGAAGGTCTTCGCCTCCGTGTTGCCCAGCTTGGTCTTGGTCTGGCCCTCGAACTGCGGCTCGCTCAGCTTGACCGAGATGATCGCGGTCAGACCCTCGCGGATGTCGTCGCCCGTGAGGTTGTCGTCCTTGTCGCGCAGCAGCTTCTTGTCGCGCGCGTACTTGTTGATCAGGCTGGTGAGGGCCGCGCGGAAGCCCTCCTCGTGTGTACCGCCCTCGTGCGTGTGGATGATGTTCGCGAAGGAGTACACACCCTCGCTGTAGCCGCCGTTCCACTGCATGGCGACCTCGAGGGACAGGCTCTTGTCCTTGTCCTCGGCCTCCAGGTCGATGACCGTGGGGTGCACCACCTCTCCCTTGCGGGAGTTGAGGTACTTCACGAAGTCGACGATGCCGCCGTCGTAGCGGTAGACGACGGCCTTGACCTCGTCCTTCTCGTCCGCGCCCGCCTCGTCCGCGCCGGACGTGGCCTTCGCGGACTCGCGCTCGTCGGTGAGCTTGATCGTCAAGCCCTTGTTGAGGAACGCCATCTCCTGGAAACGCCGCGACAGCGTCTCGAAGGAGTAGTCGGTCGTCTCGAAGATGTCCGGGTCGGCCCAGAAGGTGACCGACGTGCCGTGCTCGTCCGTCTCCTCGTGCTGGGCGAGCGGCGCCGTCGGGACACCCATCTTGTAGTCCTGGGTGAAGCGGTGGCCGTCAGTCTTGACCTCGACCGACACCTTGCTGGACAGGGCGTTCACGACGGAGACGCCGACACCGTGCAGACCGCCGGAGACGGCGTAGCCGCCGCCGCCGAACTTGCCGCCCGCATGCAGCACCGTCAGGACGACCTCAAGGGCCGGCTTCCCCTCGGAGGGGACGATGCCCACCGGGATGCCACGGCCGTTGTCGACGACGCGCACACCGCCGTCGGCCAGGATCGTCACGTCGATGGTGTCCGCGTGCCCTGCCAGCGCCTCGTCGACGGAGTTGTCGACCACCTCGTACACGAGGTGGTGCAGGCCGCGCTCACCGGTGGAACCGATGTACATACCGGGTCGCTTGCGAACCGCGTCCAGGCCCTCGAGCACGGTGATCGCGCTGGCGTCGTACGAGGCCGTGACCTCTCCGTTCGAGGATGCGGCCCCGTTCACGCCGGCTTCGGTGGACGGGATGTTCTCGTTGGGGTTGCCGGAATCGGCCACGAAGCGCCCTTTCTGGCACAGCACGAGCCGGGCTCGTCGGCGGGTTGCCGGAGCGGCTGCGGCATGTTGCGTTGGTAAGCCTTGATCAGCGTTACTCAGCTTTTCCCGGACGGTCCCCACGATGGGGGCGGGATTGCGTCCAGTCTACCGGTAGCGCCGACAGTGATGGGGGTTTGCCGGTACCTGAGTACGCATGTGGCGCCCTCAACCGGTCTTGGCCGGGTCCCGATATGCACAAGGGGGCTCCGAGAGGCTCACAGCGGCACTCAGCGCTTCCGGACGTCAACACTTCGCTACTCCCGGGTCAGGTCGGGATTCGCAAGGCCGTGCGGTTGTACGAAGGACGGCCCTCATACGCCCGGAGATGACCACCACAAACCCGTTGTGTGACGTCTGTCACCCATAGGTGTCGCCGGGGCCCGTGCTGCCCGGCACCCGCAGCGGACCGTACCGGCGGCCGCCGCCGCCAGGCCCGAAGACCTTGATCGTCCGCACCGCGCCGTGCCCCAGGTCCTCGTTGAGCCGGGCCACCAACGTCGGAGCGAGCAGACGCAGGTTCGTCGCCCACGCCGTCGAGTCGCAGCGCACCGTCAGCACCCGCTCGTCCTCGTCGTACCGATCCGGCACGCAGTGCTTGGCCACATCCGCCCCGACGATCTGCGGCCAGCGCCCCATCACGCCGCCCACCGCGGCCGGCGCCTCCCAGCCGCGCTCGGTGATCAGCCGGTTGATCGCGGCGCCGAGAGCCATCGGATCACGGCCGTCGGCCCGCGCGCCTGAACGCAGACCACCGCGCCGCGCCTGCCTGCGCTGCTGCGCCACGTCCCCACGCGCGCGTGCCGCCTCCTTCGCCGCGCGCAGCGCCACGCGTGCGAGGTCGACGCCCGACGGCTCGGGCGCTTTCCCCGGGCCCGGGTCCCGCTCGCCGCTCATACGCGCTCCACCGTTCCGTCCGACACGGCGAACCGCGTACCTGTCAGCACGTGCGGCACGTCGTCGTCGACCGCAGCGGTCACCAGGACCTGCTCACCGGGCGCCACCAGCTCCGCCAGCCGCTCACGGCGACGGGTGTCCAACTCCGCGAAGACGTCGTCGAGGATCAGCACCGGCTCATTGCCCTCCGCGCGCAGCAGGTCGTACGACGCCAGGCGCAGCGCCAGCGCGAACGACCAGGACTCCCCGTGCGAGGCGTACCCCTTCGCCGGCAGCTGACCGAGCCTGAGCACCACGTCGTCCCGGTGCGGCCCCACCAGCGTCACGCCCCGCTCGATCTCCTGCTTGCGGACGTCCGCGAGCGCGGCCATCAGCTGCGCGAAGAGATCCTCACGCGTGTGTGCCTCGCCGGGCGCCGACGGCTTGTACTCCAGCACGACGGGACCGCCGCCGGGAGCCAGTTGCTCGTACGCCTTGTCCGCCAGCGGCTCCAGCGCGCCGACCAGAGCCAGGCGCTGGGCGAGCAGTTCGGCGCCCGCCCGCGCCAGATGCTGGTCCCACACGTCCAGCGTGGACAGGTCCATCGAACGGCCACCGTGCCGGCGCGCCAGCGCGGTCGACTTCAGCAGCGTGTTGCGCTGCTTGAGCACCCGCTCGTAGTCGGAGCGCACCCCCGCCATGCGCGGAGAGCGCGCCGTCACCAGCTCGTCGAGGAAACGCCGCCGCTCCCCGGGATCGCCCTTGACCAGGGCCAGGTCCTCGGGCGCGAACAGCACGGTGCGCACGATGCCCAGCACATCCCGCGGCCTGACCTGCGAGGACCGGTTGATACGGGCGCGATTGGCCCGGCCGGGGTTCAGCTCCAGCTCGACCAGCTGCTGCCGCTCGCCCTGCCGCACCTGCGCCCGGATCACCGCACGCTCGGCGCCCATGCGGACCAGCGGAGCGTCGGAGGTGACCCGGTGGCTGCCGAGCGTGGCCAGGTAGCCGATCGCCTCGACAAGGTTCGTCTTGCCCTGGCCGTTGGGGCCGACGAACGCCGTGACACCCCGGTCGAGCGGAACCTCGGCCCGGCCGTACGAGCGGAAGTCGGCCAGCGACAGATGCGTGACGTGCATGGTCGTTCGCCGACCTCCCCCGGCGTTGCGGACCGCCGAGGCGGTCCGGTGGACTACTTCTTCTCCACGGCGTGACCGCCGAACTGGTTGCGCAGCGCGGCGATCATCTTCATCTGCGGCGAGTCCTCCTGGCGCGAGGAGAACCGCGCGAACAGCGAGGCCGTTATCGCGGGCAGCGGCACGGCGTTGTCGATGGCGGCCTCCACGGTCCACCGGCCCTCGCCGGAGTCCTGCGCGTAGCCCCTCAGCTGCTCCAGGTGCTCGTCCTCGTCGAGGGAGTTCACCGCCAGGTCGAGCAGCCAGGAGCGGATGACGGTGCCCTCCTGCCAGGAGCGGAAGACCTCGCGGACGTTCTCCACGGAGTCGACCTTCTCCAGCAGCTCCCAGCCCTCGGCGTAGGCCTGCATCATCGCGTACTCGATGCCGTTGTGGACCATCTTGGCGAAGTGGCCCGCCCCGACCTTGCCGGCGTGCACCGCGCCGAGGTCGCCCTCCGGCTTGAGCGCGTCGAAGACCGGCTGCACCTTGGCGACGTTCTCCGCGTCGCCGCCGTACATCAGCGCGTAGCCGTTCTCCAGGCCCCAGACGCCGCCGGAGACGCCGCAGTCGACGAAGCCGATGCCCTTGGCGGCCAGCTCCTCGGCGTGCCTCTCGTCGTCCGTCCAGCGGGAGTTCCCGCCGTCCACGACCACGTCACCGGGCTCCAGCAGCTCGGCGAGGGCGTCGATCGTGCCCTGGGTGGGCTCGCCGGCCGGGACCATCACCCAGACCACGCGCGGGCCGTGAAGCTTGCCCACAAGTTCTTCCAGGCTGTGGACATCGGCGAGGTCCGGGTTGCGGTCGTATCCGATGACGGTGTGGCCGGCGCGGCGGATCCGCTCGCGCATGTTGCCACCCATCTTGCCGAGGCCGACGAGACCGAGCTCCATCAGTTGCGTTCCTTAGGTTTCACGACGTGACGTTCCGGCACTTTCGTACCTGCGTCCGAGCCTAGACCCGGACGCTCGCGCACATCCGTGGGCATAAGCGCTCATACGTATGCCCGGACCTGGGGTCGCCACCTGCGGAAACGCGCCCGGCCGTCAGCCCGCTCAGCCGCTCAGCCGCTCAGCCGCACCGGCATGATCAGGTACTTGTAGGCCTCGTCCGCCTCGGCGTCCACCGCGGGCTTGCCGCTGAGCAGCGCCGGCTTGGTGGACGTCGTGAAGGACAGCTGGGCCACCGGGGAGTCGATCGCGCTGAGGCCGTCCAGCAGGAACGTCGGGTTGAAGGCGATCGAGATGTCGTCGCCCTCCAGCTGCGCGTCGACCCGCTCCACAGCCTGTGCGTCGTCGCTGGAGCCGGCCTCCAGGATCAGCACGCCCTGCTCGAAGCTCAGGCGCACCGGGGTGTTGCGCTCGGCGACCAGCGCCACGCGCTTGACGGCCTCCACGAACGGCGCGGTCTCGATGACGGCCACGGAGTTGAACTCCGTCGGGAACAGGGTGCGGTACTTCGGGAGGTCGCCCTCCAGCAGGCGCGTGGTCGTACGCCGCCCGGCGCCCTCGAAGCCGATCAGGCCCTCACCGGCACCCGAGCCGGACAGCGCCAGGATCACGCTGTCGCCGCTGGTCAGCGCCTTGGCGGTGTCCAGCAGGGTCTTGGCGGGCACCAGGGCGACCGCGGAGGCGTCCGGGTTCTCCGGCTTCCACAGGAACTCGCGGACCGCGAAGCGGTAGCGGTCGGTGGAGGCCAGCGTGACGGTGTCGCCCTCGATCTCGATGCGGACACCGGTCAGCACGGGCAGCGTGTCGTCGCGGCCGGCCGCGATCGCCACCTGCTGCACGGCGGAGGCGAAGACCTCGCCGGGGACCGTGCCCGTCGCGTTCGGCATCTGCGGGAGCGCCGGGTACTCCTCCACAGGCAGGGTGTGGAGGGTGAAGCGCGAGGAGCCGCAGACCACCGTCGCCCGTACACCGTCTGTGGAGATCTCCACCGGACGGTTGGGCAGGGCGCGCGAGATGTCGGCGAGCAGGCGGCCGGACACGAGGACCGTGCCCTCCTCGTCGACCTCGGCCTCCACGGACACGCGCGCGGAGACCTCGTAGTCGAAGCTGGACAGGCTCAGCTGGCCGTCCTCTGCCTTGAGTAGCAGGCCGGCGAGAACAGGCGCCGGCGGACGGGCCGGGAGGCTGCGTGCCGCCCAGGCCACTGCCTCCGCGAGTACGTCGCGTTCCACCCGGATCTTCACCGTAAGCCGCCTCCTGCTGTTGCTACTGAGTCCTCCGACTCGGTGTCACCGCCCACTGGGACGGGAAGGACACCGGGGACCAGTCTGACGCACGGCACTGACAGTAGGCGCCTGTCGGGGTCAAGTCGCTCCGAGGGGCGGTCGGGCTCGAGAGCTCGAGTTGTACACAGGCCCCGCTTCGAAACGGACTCCGCACTCTCTCTAGTCGGGAGTAGTAGTAGGCCCTGTGGATACCGTGGATAACCACGTTTGCCCAGCTCAGCGCGGAAATTTTGTCCACTGGCCCTGTGGGTGGGACCGGTGGACAACCGGGCGTCTCTGTGGAGAACGGGAAGTTCTGCACACCCTGCCCACAGCCCGAGGGCAGTTCTCCCCAGCTGCGTCCCCAGGTTTACCCACGTTTCCCACACGCCAATCGCGCACCTTGATGTGACGGCTTTCACTCGACGCGGTGACCGGGGGCGTTGCGTTGCCGAACAGTGGACAGGGGTGTGGAGAAGCAGCCGATCATTGGGGACAACGGCCCCCAGCCTGTGGGTCGCCGGTGGACAACTTTGGCCCCGGCCTGTGGATCACTGCTTCGTCCACAGTCTGTGGAGAGCGTTCGTCCACGATTCCACAGGCCCCTGAGCTGGTGTGATGGTGTTCCGACCACACTGCCTGTGGAAGCGATCTGGACAACTTCCCGGTCCCCAGGATGTGGACGGAAAAAAGTCAGCGAATCTGTGGAGGGCAGCCGTAACCCGGTGCGGATTCGAACAGCGGCGGACGCCACAACGACTCAGGGCGCCCCCGGGATCCGCTCCCGGAGGCGCCCTGAGCGCCGCTCTGCGTGTTCTCAGCCGTTCTTGATGCGGTTGGTCAGCTCCGTGACCTGGTTGTAGATGGAGCGCCGCTCGGCCATCAGCGCGCGGATCTTCCGGTCGGCGTGCATGACGGTCGTGTGGTCGCGGCCGCCGAACTGGGCGCCGATCTTCGGCAGCGACAGATCGGTCAGCTCACGGCACAGGTACATGGCGATCTGGCGGGCGGTGACCAGGGCCCGGCCGCGCGAGGTGCCGCACAGGTCCTCGACGGTGAGGCCGAAGTAGTCGGCCGTGGCCGCCATGATGGCCGGCGCCGTGATCTCCGGGGCCGTGTCCTCGCCGCCGGGGATCAGGTCCTTCAGGACGATCTCCGTCAGGCCCAGGTCCACCGGCTGCCGGTTGAGCGAGGCGAACGCCGTCACCCGGATCAGCGCGCCCTCCAGTTCGCGGATGTTGCGCGAGATCCGGGAGGCGATGAACTCCAGCACCTCCGGCGGGGCGTTCAGCTGCTCCTGCACCGCCTTCTTGCGCAGGATCGCGATACGGGTCTCCAGCTCGGGCGGCTGGACGTCGGTGATCAGGCCCCACTCGAACCGGTTGCGCAGCCGGTCCTCCAGGGTCACCAGCTGCTTGGGCGGCCGGTCGCTGGAGAGCACGATCTGCTTGTTGGCGTTGTGGAGGGTGTTGAAGGTGTGGAAGAACTCCTCCTGCGTCGACTCCTTGTCCGCGAGGAACTGGATGTCGTCGACGAGCAGGATGTCCATCTCGCGGTAGCGCTTGCGGAAGCTGTCGCCCTTGCCGTCGCGGATGGAGTTGATGAACTCGTTGGTGAACTCCTCGGAGCTCACGTAGCGCACGCGCGTACCTGGGTACAGGCTGCGCGCGTAGTGGCCGATCGCGTGCAGCAGGTGGGTCTTGCCGAGCCCGGACTCCCCGTAGATGAACAGGGGGTTGTACGCCTTGGCGGGTGCCTCGGCGACGGCGACCGCGGCCGCGTGCGCGAAGCGGTTGGACGCGCCGATGACGAACGTGTCGAAGAGGTACTTGGGGTTCAGGCGCGCGGTGGGCTCGCCGGGGCCGGCCGCCGGTGCGGGCTGCGCGGCCAGCGGGCCGGGGACGCCGGTGGCGGGCAGGTTCGGGCCCGCCGGGCCGCCGCGGTGCACCTGGCCGGAGCCGGCCGGCGGCTCGGGCGGCTCGCGGTGGCCGGTGTCGCGCTGGTCGTAGTCGCGGGCGTCGTACTCGCCGCGGGACGGGTCGTAGTCGGAGCGCGGCTGGTCGTACGGCGGGCGCTCCATCGACGGGGACCGGTAGTCCTGCGCGTAGGAGTCCTTGGCCGGCGGATACGCGTCCTGGTGGCCGTACCCGGTGTCCTGCGGGCCGTAGGCGTCCTGGGACGGCGAGGCGTAGGGGTCGCGCTCCGGGAAGCCGAGCCGCCGCTGCTGCCACCCGTAGTCGTCCTGGTGGTGGCGCGGCCAGGCGCCGGGCTCGGGACGCTGGTACTCGGCGTACTCCGACGGATAGGCGGGGCGGGCGGTCGGGAGGTGGTCGCCGCCGTCCGCCGGCTGCGGGCCCGTGCGCGGGGGCGTCAGATGGTCGCCCTGGCCGCCCGGGAACTGGTCGGGGCGGCCGGGACGGTGGACGTCCGCCCGGCGCCGGCCGTAGCCCTCGTAGCCGCCGCCATGGCCCGTGGGCAGCTCCTGGTCCTCGTAGCGCGGCGCCGGTGCGGGCGCGGGGGCCTGGGACTCGCCGACGGAGCTGTCGACGGTGATCGCGATCCGGATCGGGCGGCCGCACTCACGGCTCAGCGTCTCGCTGACGACCGGCGCGAGGCGCCCTTCGAGTACGCCCTTGGCGAACTCGTTCGGTACGGCGAGCAGCGCGGTGTCCGCGACCAGCGCGAGCGGCTGGCAGCGCCGGATCCAGTGCTCGTCCTTCGTCTCGACGCCCTGTCCGCGTCCCTCGCCGAGCAGCTGCTCCAGAACTCGTGGCCACACTGCGGCAAGATCGGCAGGTACGTCAGCCACAGGGCACGCTCTCTCACAGGTCCCGCGAACGTGTGGTGCGGGACGGGTCGGTATCTAAAACGGGTGGGGCGGGGGACATGGGAACGAATCGGAGTCCAGTCACGGTAGTCAGGGCCACGGGTGCGGTTCAAGTCGTTGTCCCCAGGCTGTGGACAGTGTCTCTCGGGGGCGGCTGGTTTGACCGGATGGCGCAGCCGCGCGTACCGTGACCAGGTCGAGTTGTCGATGGCTGCTGCCGCCTGCCTCCGAAGGGCACAGATCGCGCCAAGGGTGATCGGAAAGCGGTGCACTCGAGCGTTACTGCGAGCTGATCGTGGGCGCACGGTGACAGCCAGGACGGCACCCCGCCACTACTGATTCTTTCTGGAGCCCCCGAGTGAGCAAGCGCACCTTCCAGCCGAACAACCGTCGTCGCGCGAAGACCCACGGCTTCCGGCTGCGTATGCGCACCCGTGCCGGCCGCGCGATTCTCGCGTCCCGCCGCAGCAAGGGTCGCGCCCGTCTGTCCGCCTGATTCCGGTCAGGTCATGACATCGTGCTGCCCACCGAGAACCGGCTGAGGCGGCGCGAGGACTTCGCGACCGCGGTACGGCGAGGGCGTCGAGCCGGACGCCCGCTTCTCGTCGTCCATCTACGTAGCGGTGCCACGGACCCGCACGTGCCAGGGGAGAGCGCTCCCCCGTCACGTGCGGGTTTCGTCGTGAGCAAGGCGGTGGGTGGCGCGGTCGTCCGCAACACGGTGAAGCGCAGACTTCGCCATCTGATGCGTGACCGAGTCGCCTTGCTGCCCCCCGGTAGCCTGGTAGTCGTACGAGCGCTGCCCGGTGCGGGCGACGCCGATCACGCACAGCTGGCCCGAGACCTGGATGCCGCCCTGCGACGGCTGCTGGGAGGGGGCACGCGATGAAGTACCCGCTGCTGGCTCTGATCAAGCTGTACCAGTGGACCATCAGCCCGTTGCTCGGGCCGGTGTGCAAGTACTACCCGTCGTGTTCCCACTACGGCTACACGGCCATCGACCGGCACGGTGCGATCAAGGGAACCGCGCTTACCGCGTGGCGCATCCTGCGGTGCAATCCGTGGTCGCTCGGCGGTGTGGACCATGTTCCGCCGCGCAAGCGTCCGCGGTGGCACGAAATGCTGCGTGACGCCTGGCGTGCGCGCAGGGGCGGGCCCTCCGCCGCCGAAACGGCCACCGACGGGAAGATGCCGGCGGTCCCGGCCGCAGAGACTTCGTCCCATGCCCAAGGAGCATGATTAGTGGACACGATTGCCAGCCTCTTCAGCTTCATCACGACACCCGTTTCCTGGGTCATCGTCCAGTTCCACACGGTGTACGGCACGATCTTCGGCCCTGACACCGGGTGGGCCTGGGGCCTGTCCATCGTGTCCTTGGTGATCCTGATCCGCATCTGCCTGATTCCGCTCTTCGTGAAGCAGATCAAGGCAACCCGGGCCATGCAGACGCTCCAGCCCGAGATGAAGAAGATCCAGGAGCGCTACAAGAACGACAAGCAGCGCCAGTCGGAAGAGATGATGAAGCTGTACAAGGAGTCGGGTACCAACCCGCTCTCCTCGTGCCTTCCCATCCTGGCGCAGTCCCCGTTCTTCTTCGCCCTGTATCACGTGCTGAACGGCATCGCGACGGGCAAGACGATCGGCGTCATCGACGATCAGCTGCTGGCCAGTGCCCGTAAGGCGCACATCGTGGGGGCGCCGCTCGCCGCGAAGTTCATGGACAGCACCGACAAGGTCACCGCGCTCGGCGCCACGCTGACCGACGTCCGTGTGGTGACCGCGGTCATGATCATCCTGATGTCGGCGTCGCAGTTCTACACGCAGCGCCAGCTGATGACGAAGAACGTCGACACGACGGTGAAGACGCCGTTCATGCAGCAGCAGAAGATGCTGATGTACGTCTTCCCGGTCATGTTCGCCATCTTCGGTATCAACTTCCCCGTCGGTGTCCTCGTCTACTGGCTGACCACCAACGTGTGGACCATGGGCCAGCAGATGTACGTCATCCACAACAACCCGACCCCGGGTTCCAAGGCCCAGGCCGCCTACCTGGAGCGGCTCTTCAAGCACGTCTCGCACCACGGCAAGACCCGCAACCGGCGTGAGAAGGCCATCGTCAAGGCGATCGTCGTCAAGGGCCGTGACCGCAACGACTTCGAGCGCAAGTTCATCAACGGTCTGAACAAGGCGGGTCTCGCGGCCCAGCCCGACGGCTCCGTGATGAACAGCGACGGCGCCGCCGTCGTACAGGCCGAGGACGGTACGACCACCACGGCCACCGCCACTGCTCCCCGGCGCCAGCAGCCCAAGCGGCAGACCAAGTCGCAGCGTCAGTCGGGCGGTACGAAGCCGGCCGATGAGGCGACGGAGTCTCCGTCGCTGACCAAGTCCGACGAGCCGGAGGACGCTCCGGCCGCAGCCGGCAAGAAGCCCGCCTCGAAGCCCGGCAACGGCGCCCGCAGCAAGGCCCAGTCCGGACAGCGCAAGGGTCCGCAGCGGCCCAAGTCCCCGTCCAAGAAGTAAGAAGGAGCCCATCCCGTGACGGAAGGCACCACCTCCGCCGCTGCCGAGGGCGCGGACGCCCTGACCCGCCTGGAGCAGGAGGGCGAGATCGCGGCGGACTACCTCGAAGGTCTACTGGACATCGCCGACCTCGACGGTGACATCGACATGGATGTCGAGGCCGACCGCGCCTCTGTCTCGATCATCAGTGACGCCGGCGGTCGCGACCTGCAGAAGCTGGTCGGCCGTGACGGTGAGGTGCTGGAGGCACTGCAGGAGCTCACGCGCCTGGCCGTGCACCGGGAGACCGGCGACCGTAGCCGTCTGATGCTGGACATCGCGGGCTACCGCGCCAAGAAGCGGACCGAGCTGTCCGAGCTGGGTGCGAAGGCCGCCGCCGAGGCCAAGAGCAGCGGCGAGCCCGTGAAGCTGGAGCCGATGACTCCGTTCGAGCGCAAGGTCGTCCACGACGCGGTCAAGGCCGCCGGCCTGCGCAGCGAGTCGGAGGGCGAGGAGCCGCAGCGCTTCGTCGTCGTGCTTCCCGCCTGAGCGGTCCCACGTTCCACCGGCCCCGTCTGTTGCGCAGGCGGGGCCGTACTTTGTCAGCCTGGTAGTTCTGGTGGTCGGCGCCGAGAGCGCCGATGCGGTACGGAAGGACGGTCCCCGTGACGGCGGAAGCGGAGCTCCCCCCTGCGCCCGAGCAGGCACGTGACGTATTTGGTGATCGCTTCACGGATGCGGTCCGGTACGCCGAGCTGCTGGCGGAGGCAGGAGTGCAGCGAGGGCTTATCGGCCCTCGTGAGGTACCCCGCCTGTGGGAGCGGCATCTGCTGAACTGTGCGGTGCTCTCGGAGGTGGTTCCCGAGGGGGTGACGGTGTGCGACGTCGGCTCGGGCGCCGGTCTGCCGGGCATCCCTCTGGCCCTGGTCCGGGAGGACCTGAAGATCACGCTGTTGGAGCCGCTGCTGCGGCGCACCAACTTCCTCACCGAGGTTGTGGAGCTGCTGGGGCTCGACCACGTCACCGTTGTCCGGGGCCGTGCCGAGGAAGTGATGGGTAAGCTCCCGCCGGTGCATGTGGTGACCGCCCGTGCGGTTGCGCCGCTGGACCGCCTGGCCACGTGGGGCATCCCGTTGCTGCGTCCCTACGGGGAGATGCTCGCCCTCAAGGGGGACACTGCCGAGGAGGAGCTGAAGAGCGCGGCCGCCGCCCTGAGCAAGCTCGGTGCGGTGGAGACCTCCATCCTGCATGTGGGTGAGGGCATCGTGGATCCGAGCTCCACCGTCGTGCGGGTCGAGGTCGGGGAAAGCCCGGGCGGCGTACGCTTCGCGGCCAAGCGGGCGAAGGCGGCGCGGACAGGACGGACGCGACGGCGTCGATAGCCGCCCGTACTCCACACAAGCTGCCAAACCTCCACATGCCGGAGTGTCGCGACAGTCCGGCCACGGCCGCTGTGCATCGTGTTTCACGTGAAACGTCGCTCACTGCTGCACGGCATCATCAACCGTGGCCGCGCCGCGGCCCAACCCCGCGACCGCAAGCCTCTCAGTTCACTCGGACAGGGAATGGAGTTGTCCACAGAGGTGGATTTCTCCACAGAACGTCAGGCCTCACTGGTTCACGACCCCGAAGGCATGGGAGGCTCTGTTCATTGCGAGCCTGAAGTCGAGGAGAGTGAATCCTTGCGGTCCGACGCCAACATTGCGGGACCGATGACCGATCCGGTCCCCGGTCCCCGTACCGAATCGATGGGGGAGGATGTTTCACGTGAAACGCCGCCCCCGATGGACGACACTCCCATCGGTCGTGCTGCCCAACTGGCGGTTGAGGCTCTGGGCCGCGCCGGCGAGGGTCTGCCCCAGCCCGAACAGACCCGCGTCATGGTGGTCGCCAACCAGAAGGGTGGCGTGGGCAAGACGACGACGACCGTCAATCTTGCCGCTTCGCTGGCTCTGCATGGTGCGCGCGTCCTGGTGGTCGACCTGGACCCACAGGGCAATGCCTCCACGGCGCTGGGCATCGACCATCACGCCGAAGTCCCCTCCATCTACGACGTCCTGGTGGAGAGCAGGCCGCTGGCCGAGGTCGTCCAGCCCGTCCCCGATGTCGAGGGTCTCTTCTGCGCCCCCGCCACGATCGATCTCGCCGGTGCGGAGATCGAGCTGGTGTCCCTGGTGGCGCGGGAGAGCCGGTTGCAGCGGGCGATCCAGGCCTACGAGCAGCCGCTGGACTACATCCTCATCGACTGCCCGCCCTCGCTCGGCCTGCTGACGGTCAACGCGCTCGTCGCCGGCCAGGAGGTCCTCATCCCGATCCAGTGCGAGTACTACGCGCTGGAAGGCCTGGGCCAGTTGCTCCGCAATGTCGACCTGGTCCGGGGGCACCTCAACCCCGACCTGCATGTGTCGACCATCCTGCTCACCATGTACGACGGCCGGACGCGCCTTGCGTCCCAGGTCGCGGAAGAGGTGCGCAGCCACTTCGGTGACGAGGTGCTGCGGACGAGCATTCCCCGCTCCGTCCGTATCTCCGAGGCACCGAGCTATGGGCAGACGGTGCTGACTTACGATCCAGGGTCAAGCGGTGCCCTCTCCTATCTTGAGGCGGCACGAGAAATCGCGCTGAGGGGCGTCGGTGTCAGCTACGACGCCACGCACGCCCATCTCGGCGCACAGGGTGATCCGAACATGGTGGAGGGGATTCAGTGAGTGAGCGACGGAGGGGGTTGGGGCGTGGTCTCGGCGCGCTGATCCCCGCTGCCCCGACCGGGGAGAAACCGCCGGCTCCGGCGACGGCGGGGGGCGCGGGCTCCGCTTCATCCACGGCTGTCCCGATGCTGACCGGTGACCGCGGTGACCGGGGGGTGGCAGCGGCGAAGGTGACCACACTGCCGCCTGTTTCACGTGAAACATCGCAGCCGCCGGTGAGCAGCCCGGCTGAGATGAACACGTCGGTGATGGGAGCCTACTTCGCCGAGATCCCCCTTGACTCCATCACGCCCAACCCGCGCCAGCCGCGTGACGTCTTCGACGAGGACGCGCTGGCCGAGCTCGTCACTTCCATCAAGGAGGTCGGACTCCTCCAGCCCGTCGTTGTCCGGCAACTCGGTCCCGGGCGCTATGAGCTCATCATGGGTGAGCGGCGCTGGCGGGCCTGCCGTGAGGCGGGGCTCGCGGCCATCCCGGCGATCGTGCGGGCCACGGATGACGAGAAGCTTCTCCTGGACGCCCTGCTGGAGAACCTGCACCGGGCCCAGCTGAACCCGCTGGAAGAGGCGGCCGCCTACGACCAGCTGCTGAAGGATTTCAACTGCACGCACGACCAACTGGCGGACCGGATCGGCCGTTCCCGCCCGCAGGTCTCCAACACCCTGCGTCTGCTGAAGCTCTCCCCGGCGGTGCAGCGTCGGGTCGCCGCCGGAGTCCTCTCGGCCGGTCATGCCCGGGCGCTGCTCTCCGTCGAGGACTCGGAGGAGCAGGACCGGCTGGCCCATCGGATCGTCGCCGAGGGTCTGTCGGTGCGGGCGGTCGAGGAGATCGTGACCTTGATGGGGTCGCGGCCGACGGCGGCTCCTCGCTCCAAGGGTCCGCGTGCCGGCGGGCGGGTCTCTCCGGCTCTGTCCGACCTCGCGACGCGTCTGTCCGACCGCTTTGAGACGCGGGTGAAGGTCGACCTGGGACAGAAGAAGGGCAAGATCACCGTCGAGTTCGCTTCCATGGAGGACCTGGAGCGCATCCTCGGCACGCTGGCTCCGGGCGAGGGCCCGGTCATGCAGAAGAGTCTTCTGGACGGCGAAGAGCCGGAGGAGGAGACGGAGGGCTGAGCCCGTCCGAGGGACGGTTTCGGCTCGATCGAGCGACACAGGCGGGTCGTGTCCGGTGTGTACCGGAACACGGCCCGCTCTTTGCTTTCAGGCGGTATCGATGCAATCGCATCGTCGATACGATGCGTTTGGGTATGTCGCATCCACCCAGCGGTACCTCTAGAGGGAGGCAGGGGCATGCGAACGGTGAGCCGCTCCGGAATGCTCGGCGCGGTCTTGGGGCTGGGTGCGGTCGGCGGATTCGTCGGCAGCCTCCTCAAGGAACGCAGCGCTCTGACAGCCGCGCGTGACGCCGCGGGCGAAGGAAGCGAGGAACAGCCTTCATGGGCCGTAGGCTCGTACCGCTCACGCTGGACAACCTTCAAGACCTTCCCCAGCGTTGCCGGGCGTGCGTCTTCTGGGAGCTGGACCCCGTCAGTGGTGAAGCCGCGCTGAAGGCCGGCACATCCGTGGCGGAAAAGGAAGCGTGGATCTCCGCCGTCCTGCTGGACTGGGGTTCCTGCGGCCGCGTCGTCTACGTCGATGACGCACCCGTGGGCTTCGTGCTCTACGCTCCCCCCGCCTACGTCCCCCGTTCCACGGCGTTTCCCACGAGCCCCGTCTCTCCGGACGCGGTACAGCTGATGACCGGCTTCATCATGCCGGGCTACCAGGGGCAGGGCCTGGGCCGTGTGATGGTCCAGACGGTCGCGAAAGACCTGCTGCGGCGGGGCTTCAGGGCCATCGAGGCATTCGGGGACGCCCGCTGGAAGGAACCCGCCTGCATGCTCCCCGCCGACCATCTGCTGGCCGTGGGGTTCAAGACCGTCCGGCACCACCCGGCCCACCCGCGGCTCCGGCTGGAACTGCGGTCGACGCTGTCCTGGAAAGAAGACGTGGAGATGGCGATCGACCGGCTGCTGGGCGCTGTGCAGAAGGAACCGGCGCTGAGGCCGCTGTAAGCGAGCTGCCACATGCGAATGGGCCAACCCTGAAGGGTTGGCCCATTCGTGTTTCACGTGAAACATCGCCGCCCTCTCGGCGGCCCTGCCGTGATTACTCGGCGACGAAGTCCTCGAGGTCGCGAACGATCGCAGCCTTCGGCTTCGCGCCCACGATGGTCTTGGCGACCTCGCCGTTCTGGTAGACGTTCAGCGTCGGGATGGACATGACCCCGTACTTGGCGGCGGTGTTCGGGTTTTCGTCGATGTTGAGCTTGACGACCTCGATCTTGTCGCCGTACTCGGCAGCGATCGCCTCGAGGGACGGAGCGATCTGGCGGCAGGGACCGCACCAAGCGGCCCAGAAGTCCACCAGGACGGGCTTGTCGCTCTTCAGGACGTCCTGCTCGAAGGAGTCGTCGGTCACGTTCTTCAGGGTGCCGGCCACAGCGGGCTCCTTAACTGGTCGTGCGGTGGGGTGGTTGGGGGTCTCAGACGGTGGACTTCTCGGGCTCGGCCTTCTGCTCGTTGTCCGCGAGGGCCGCGAGGAAGCGCTCGGCGTCGAGGGCGGCGGAGCAGCCGGTGCCGGCCGCGGTGATCGCCTGGCGGTAGGTGTGGTCGACCACGTCGCCGGCGGCGAAGACACCGGTCAGGTTGGTGCGGGTGGACGGCGAGTCGACCTTCAGGTAACCCTCCTCGTCCAGGTCCAGCTGGCCCTTGAAGAGCTCCGTGCGCGGGTCGTGGCCGATCGCGATGAACAGGCCCGTCACCGGCAGGTCCGACAGCTCGCCGGTCTTGACGTTGCGCAGCTTCAGGCCGGAGAGCTTCTGGTCGCCCTGGATCTCGGCGATCTCGCTGTCCCAAACGAACTTGATCTTCGGGTCGGCGAAGGCGCGCTCCTGCATCGCCTTGGAGGCACGCAGGGTGTCCCGGCGGTGGACGACGGTGACTGACTTGGCGAACCGGGAGAGGAAGGTGGCCTCCTCCATGGCGGTGTCACCGCCACCGATCACCGCGATGTCCTGCTCCCGGAAGAAGAAGCCGTCACAGGTGGCGCACCAGGAGACACCCCGGCCGGAGAGCGTGTCCTCGTTCGGCAGACCGAGCTTGCGGTGCTGCGAGCCGGTGGTGACGATGACGGCCTTGGCCCGGTGCACCGTGCCCGCGGTGTCCGTGACGGTCTTGATCTCACCGCTCAGGTCGACGGAGACCACGTCGTCCGGGATGAGCTCGGCACCGAAACGCTCGGCCTGCGCACGCATGTTGTCCATGAGCTCGGGACCCATGATTCCGTCGCGGAAGCCGGGGAAGTTCTCCACGTCGGTGGTGTTCATCAGTGCACCACCCGCGGTGACCGCACCCTCGAAAACCAGCGGCTTCAGCGACGCGCGCGCGGTGTAGAGCGCCGCCGTGTAGCCGGCGGGCCCGGAGCCGATGATGATCACGTTACGGACATCGCTCACGGCTTGATTCCTCGTCTCTGGACTGTGTCGTACGGCCGGTGGGAGCCTCTCTCACAGCTCTCACCCCACCCAACGGATCCTAAGGGGCATGCATTCCCGGCGTGCCGGGGCACACGGAGGCGCGACGGCGCACGGGATGCCATGCAGCGCGAGGACCGAGCGTGCGGGCTCAGGAACGCGCGTAGGAGTGCGACAGCAGCACCTTGGCCGTGACGTCCGGGTGGCGGACGCAGGTCGCGTCGACCAGGTAGGCCGTGACGCGGGTGCTGTCGCCGGAGGCGTCGGGCAGCACGACGAGATAGGCCTCCTTGCCGTCATAGGTGCCCGCCCGGGCGGCGAGCGGGGTGCCGCTGTCGTTGATGCCCTGCCGTACGCACGAGGGGACGGTCGGGGGCGGGCTCTTCAGCAGCTTGGGCCTGTCGGTACCAGCAGCGGATTCCACGCCGAAGTCGTGCGGCGTGTGGGTGTCCCTGCGCGGCCGCTGCTCCTGGGCGAGGAGATCGGCGACCTCGCTCTTGAGGGTGCCCGCGGAGAAGGTGTCTGCGGACGCGCTCGGACGATCGTGTGCCGCGGTGTCGGACCGCTTGTCGTCGTGGAGCGACGTCAGAACCACGGTTGTCACCCCCAGGGCGGCAAGGGCGACGACGGATCCCAGAACGGCGACCCTGCGGCGTCCCCGCCGGGTGCCTGTTTTGCGGCCTGGGCCGGTGCTGGAGGCACGAGGGTGACCGGAGGGGCGATCCGCGGCCGATGTTTCACGTGAAACACGCGCGCCACCGGTGACCGGGGGTCCCGTGACTGAGGCCTCGGCGGCGAGAGCCGCATCGATACGGTCCGCCACGTCGGCCGGCATGGCAGGCACATCCGGCAGGGTGCCGAGCAGATCACGGATCTCCGTCAGCGACGTGTGGACGTCGGCGCACAGCTCGCACTCGTCCAGATGCCGCTGGAGGTCCTCGGCCCGGGAGGGATCGAGGAGGCCCTCGGTGAGGTCGGAGATCTCGGTGACGTCCGGGTGCCCGGCCGTGTCTGTCGTGGATGTCACGCTCGCCCACCTCCGCCCTTCACAGCAGCTGAATCGCTTGATCCCGTGTCCTGTGTGTGTCTGCCCTCGGGGCGCGCGCCTTCAGGATCCGTCGTCGGTGGGACGGATGCCCCCTGCGCCCGGTTCCGTCCCGTGACCGATTCCTTCTCCTCACTGGTGCGTCCCGGTCGCATATGGGTGAGCAGCGGCAGGAGTCTCGCTCTGCCCCGGGCGCAACGGCTCTTCACCGTTCCGGTCGGAACATCGAGGATGCGGGCGGCTTCGGCGACCGGGTAGCCCTGCATGTCCACGAGCACCAGGGCGGCCCGCTGATCGGGTGGGAGAGTGTCCAGAGCCTCGACGAGCTGCCGCTGCACGTCGTTCCTCTCGGCGGGCGCCGAGGCCGACTCGTGCGGCTCCAGCAACTGCTCCAGGCGCTCGGTGTCGCTCACGGGCGAGGTCTTGCGCGAAGCGGCCTTGCGGACCCGGTCCAGGCAGGCGTTCACCGTGATCCGGTGCAGCCAGGTCGTGACGGCCGACTGGCCGCGGAAGGTCCCCGCGGCCCGGTAGGCGGAGACGAACGCGTCCTGCACGGCGTCGGCGGCCTCCTCGCGGTCGCCCAGTGTGCGCAGTGCGACCGCCCAGAGACGATCACGATGGCGGCGTACGAGCTCACCGAAGGCTTCGGGGTCGCCCTCCACATGGCGGGTGAGCAGCTCCTGATCGCTCGCTCCGCCGTATCCGGCGCCGTCCGCCATCTGACCCCTTCCCCCTCGGTGGGACGTCAGCCCGTGAACTTCACATCGGTGATGGCCTGTTTGTAGCCGGTGACGCTGTAGCCGTCACCGGGCGCCTTGGGCACGTCGGTGATCCATAGCAGCACGTACTGCGTCTTCAACGACTTCGTCGCCTTCACCTGGAGAGAGGTTCCGCTCGTGATCGCGGTTCCGATCTCCTTCATCCCGTCGATCCCGGTCGAGGGGCTCAAAGAGTCCGTGGCGTAGAGGTGGACCGTGGTGTGGTCACCGGCGTAGCGGAGCCCTATCGACACCGCAGAGATCTCCTTGGCCGAACCCAGGTCGTAGACGATTCCCACACCGGGCTTGTAGGGGGCAAGCGTCGGGCCGTCGGTATAGCTCTTGGTCCGCCAATACGTGGAGCTGTCGCCGTCGTACGTCTTGTCGACGTCTCCGGCAGCCTGGGGGTCACCACTGGCGACGTACTCCCGCGCCCCCTGGATCTGGATCGGCTGAGCCGGTTTCGGTTGCGTGTCCTTCTTGTCGTTGTCGTCCTGGGTCTGCGTCTGGGTGTCGTCGGACTTGCCGCCCTGGCCCAGCAGGGCGTCCGCGAGCTGCCAGCTGCCCAGGCCCAGAGCGGCGATGAGGAGGGCCGAGACGGCCCACTTCAGGGCCTTGCCGGTGCGGCTCTGCAGCGGAGGCGGCGGGGCCGGGACCGGCTGGGTGACACCGGGGTGCGATGCCGGACGGCCGTACGCGCCCTGCTGGTAGGAGGTGCCCTGGTACTCCGGCGGTGCGGTGAACGTCGGCTCCGGCGGCCGGACGCGCGGCATCTCACCGATCGCCTTGACCAGTTCCTCCGGGGTGGTGCACGCCGACTCGTGGCGGGAGGCGGTGGCGCCGTCGTTGACGAGGGCGCGCATGGCGAGTTCGGACAGACCCCGGTGGACGCCCGCGCGCACCTGGTCGGGGGCGATGAGGCCGATGTCCTTGGGCAGGCCGGACAGGCCGTAGGCGTCGCTCTCGTACGGCCAGCGCTGGGTGAGCGCCGCGTACAGCAGGGCGCCGATCGCTTCGGTGTCGGTTCGCTGCGGGGTGTCGGAACTGATGCCGCGCAGCGCGGCGTTCACGGCGAGGCCGCGGACCCGCCACTGACCGGTGGAGGTGCGCAGTACGGCATTGGGGTTCAGGCGCAGATGGGCGAGGCCCTCGCGGTGCGCGGCGGCCATGGCGGAGGCGATCTGGCTGACCAACTGGTAGGCGTCGTGCGGCTCCAGAGGGCCCGAGGCCAGAAGCGTGGTCAGCTCCGTCGCGTCGGGCAGCCACTCGTGGACGACGTAGACGAGGTCGTTCTCCTCGACGGCGTCGAGCACCTGCACGAAGCGGGGATCGCCGAGCAGCGCGGAGGAGCGGGCCGCGGCCAGCACGGACCGGGCTCGCGTATGGTCCGCGGGCAGGATGTGCACCCCGACGGCGCGACGGAGCTTCTCGTCCACCGCTCGCCAACTGCTGAATCCGTCCAGACGGGTGACGCACTCCTCGAGGCGGTAGCGTCCGGCCAGTTTGTGGCCGCTGTGAAGTTCGGTCGGTGAGGCCATCTTCCCGGGACTCTCCGTCCCGCCGCTCCCCTGTGCCTCGTTGTTGTCCGTGCCCCGGTCCCGATTCTGGGCCACCCCGTCGGACGTGGACTGGTCCGCCTCGGCGGTCAGCGGCTGCTCGCCGCTGTTGTCTGCCACGTCGACGGCAGCCGTGATTCGTTCCGCCACCGTCGCTCCTGCCTCCCCATCCATCGCGCGCTGTCCGACGCCGAATCCAATTGTGCCCACAGTCCGCCGCTATGCACGACACACGGCTGCGGACGATGGTTGTGCGTCTACCCCCGACTCAACGCCCCAGGCGCCCGCGGACCATGCCCACGAGACCGTTGACTTCTTCGATGCGCATCCGGCGGGCGGCGACGAAGAAGACTCCGAGCAGCAGTACGCCACCGGCCAGCAGTGCGACGAACGACCCGAAGACGCCCTGCCCCAGCGAGTGGCCGATGCCGTAGCAGGCCGCGCCGCTGAGCAGCGCCGCCGGCACCGAGGCGATGCACAGCCGCGCGTACGTCCGCAGCACACGGGAACCGTCGAGGTCGCCGCCCAGCCGCTGGCGCAGCCGGCGCCAGGCGACCCCGACGCCGATCGCGTACGCGAGACCGTACACGGCCGCCATGCCGGCCACGGACCAGCGGGCCGGAAGCAGGAAGTAACACAGGAGTGAGGCAACCGCGTTGACCGTGGCCACGATGACCGTGTTGTAGAAGGGCGTGCGGGTGTCCTCGTAGGCGTAGAAGGCGCGCAGGACGACGTACTGCACGGAGTACGGGATCAGGCCGAGTCCGAAGGCCATCAGCATGTAGCCCATGTTGGTGGCCGCCCCGGTGCCCGAGGAGCCGAAGATCAGCGTGCACATGGGGATCCCGAGGGCGAGGAACCCGAAGGCGATGGGCACGATGGCGACCGCCGTCGTGCGCAGACCCTGCGAGATGTCGTCGCGGACCGCGCCGGCGTCGTTCTCGGCAGCCGAGCGCGAGATACGGGGCAGCAGGGCCGCCATCAGCGAGACCGTGATGATGGCCTGGGGCAGGCCCCAGATCAGCTGGGCGTTGGCGTAGGCGCTGAAGCCGGTGCCGTCGATGTGCGTGCGGGCGACCGCGGAGGTTGCCAGCTGGGTGACCACCAGGGCGCCCGCCTGGTTGGCGAGGACGAACAGGACCGTCCACTTGGCCAGCATGGCGGCCTTGCCGAGGCCGTGTCCCTTCCAGTCGAAGCGCGGACGGATCCTGAACCCGGTCTCGCGCAGGTAGGGGATCATCGCGAGTGCCTGCACGACGAGGCCGAGGAGCACGCCGACGCCCAGCAGCCGCTGGCCCTCCGGCGGGATGTTCGTGACGGTCATGTGGGAGTTCGCGGACGTGCCGTAGACCCACAGGAACGTGCCGAGCGTGAAGATGATGACGATGTTGTTCAGGACCGGCGTCCACATCATCGCGCCGAACTTGCCCCGGGCGTTGAGGATCTGCCCCATCACCACGTGGACGCCCATGAAGAAGATCGAGGGGAGGAAGTACCGGGTGAAGGTGATGCCGACCTCGTTGGCCGCCGGATTGCTGGCGACCGGGTTGGAGAGCATCCGGACCAGAAGCGGCGCCGCGAACATCGTGAGGGCGGTGAGCGCGCCCAGTGCGACCATCACCAGGGTGAGCAGCCGGTTGGCGAACGCCTCGCCCCCGTCGTCGTCCTCCTTCATGGCGCGGACGAGCTGCGGGACGAACACGGAGTTCAGGCCACCGCCGACGGTCAGGATGTAGATCATCGTCGGCAGCTGGTAGGCCACCTGGAAGGTGTCGCCCAGCAGGGCCGTGCCCAGTGCGGCCACGATCATCGCCGAGCGGATGAACCCGGTGAGCCGGGAGACCATCGTGCCCGCCGCCATGACGGCGCTCGACTTCAGCAGCCCCGCGGCCTTCCCGCTCTTCTTCGCCGCCGGAGCGGGGGCGGGCTCGGCCGCCGGGGCAGGGGCCTCGGCGACGGCCGGTGCGGCGGCGTACGGCCCCATCGGCCCCTGACCGGCGGCCGGGGCCGGGGCGGGGCCGGGAACCGACGGGACGGCCATCTGCGGGCGTCCGCCCATGTCCTGCGGTGGCTGGTAGCCGTGCTGTCCCGGGCCCTGGTGGCCGTAGCCGCCCTGGCGCATGTCCGGACGGCCGCCCTGCTGCTGGTCACGGAAGAGGTGGGCGAAGGCGTCCGGCTCGTGATGCTCCTCGCCGGAGTTGCTGACCAGGTCGTCGACGCCGACGAACTGCGTGGTGCGGGGATCCTCGCCGTGCGGCAGGTACTGGGTGGGGCCCGAGGGCTCCGGCGGCGGGGTCTGCGCCCACACCCGTGGGTCGGGGGCGTGCGGAGACTGTGAGGGGCGGTCGTACAGCGGCTGCTGCGGCCCGTTCGTGCCCGGGGGAGGCGGAGGGTGCGCGGCGCGGTCGTACAGCGCTTCGCCGACCGGGTCCTGGGCGGTCAGGTCCTGCGCCCGGTAGGGGTCGTCGTCGTAGGCGTCCTGGAGGTACGTGTCCGCGGGAGGCTGGGGCGGCGTCTGGCCGTGTCCGGGCGGCGGCGCGTCGGGGTGGCCCGAGCCGCCCACGGCCTGGCCGCGGTCACCGTCGTACGGCGCGTTCATGCTTTACCCCACCTCATCGTCCCGGGCCCTCCGGGCCACGACATCCTCAACGGTCCACTTTCTCACCCGTGCCGGACGGGTCTGCGCTTTCCGCTGCGGTGTCCGGTGCCGGGTCACTCGGCTGCTCCGGGTCGTCTGCCCGGGACCGGGTGCCGGACTCTTCTGTGAGACGACCGGCAGTGCCTTCGAGGTTCTCCGGCTCGCCGCCTTCCGGCTCGGCCGCGCTCTCACCGGCTTCTCCGGCGCCGTCCTCACCGTCCTGCGCCTCCTCGGCGCTCCCGGCGTCCTGCGGGTCCTGGGCGGCCTCCTTGGCCGTCGCCCGCTTGCGCTGGGTGTACATGCGGAAGCCGGCGAGGACGAGCAGCAGGACGCCGCCGCCGATGACCAGCATCACCGTGGCCGTGATCTCGGTGACCTTCACGTCGAAGGTGACGGGCGCGCCGTATTCCTGGCCGTCCTGCGTGTAGAGCTGGGCGACCACCGTCACCGGCCCGTTGGCGTTGGCCGACGTGGTGAACTTCACGGACTGGCTGTGTCCGCCGGAGACCGCGATGCGCTGCTCCGCGTACGCCTTGCCGCCGATCTTGAGGCGGGTGGGGTTGGTCGAGGTGAGCCGCAGCATCAGGTGGTCGACACTCTGCACCAGGTTGTTCTGCACCGTCACCGGGATCGTGGCACTGCGGCCGGAGAGCTTCGTCTCCGACTTGTCGATCAGCTTGACCTGCTCGGAGAGGTCGTCGAGATACGCCTCCACACCGTCCCGGAAGCTGGACGCCTCACCGGCCCGGCCGCGCCACGACGTGGCCATCTCGCGGTTCATGGCCCGTCCGAAGGGCGTGACGACCCGGGACGGGTCGGTGAGGACGACCTGGAAGTTGCCGACCTTGCCCTGCGTCCTGGCGATCGCCCAGAAGGCGGCTCGCCCGAGTTCCTTCTTGCGCAGCGAGGAGGGGTAGTCCGCGGTGGACGGGATCTTTGTGGTGGCGCCGGGGTCAGGCTTGGCCGCGGCGGCCGCGTTCAGGTCCTGCGATTGGGACCAGGTGCTCTGCTGGAGGGCCGTCAGCGCCTGCGCCATGGCCTGGGCCTGGGGGGCGGTGGGCATGCGCTGCGGGGCCACGACGATGCTGCGCTGCCGACTCGTCTGGCTGTCGAGCTCCAGGCTCTGGGCGAGGAACTGCTGCACGGCGAGCGTGGTGGCGCCGGCCTGCGTCATATCGCCCTCGAACGCCGTCGACAGGCGGGCGTCCGCGACGACCGCCGTGGTGCCGCCGCCGATCGGACGGGCGGCGGAGGGCGTGTAGGTGAGCCCGCCGGTCTCCTGGAGGCTGTCGCTGCGCGTGATGACCTTGTCGGCACCCGCGGAGGTGGCGACCTTGACGATCGACCGGTCGATGGCGCCGTCCACGGGCCAGGCGAAATCCGTGCTCGGCTTCACGTGGAGCACCGTCTCCACCGTGCCGGCGGCGACGTCGGTGGCGTCCTTGAACTGACTCAGTGAGCCGGTGACGCTCGTGCCGTGGTGGGCGAGGGAGGCCAGGTCGGGGTCGGCGAAGGGCAGTGCCACGACGTCCTTGCCCGCCACCGCCTGCTGGAGCTCGGAGAGCCACTTCTTGGCGACATCCTGATGGGTGCCCGGCACGGGTGCGCCGTCCCCGGCCTGGATGCGGTAGTTACGGGTCATGGCGTCGACGGACGCCAGCAGGTCGGGGTCGATCACCCAGGTGACGTCGAGATCCTTGCCCAGTGACAGCATCTGCTCCAGGCGTCCGCCGGGAGCGATGTCCTTGGCGAGGTCGTCGTCGAGGAAGACCGGCGTTTGCTGTGCTCCGGGGCCCGTCTCGGCCGTCATGTGGACGTCGGACGCGAGCGGCCACAGATAGGTCGTCTTCGTCTTCGTGCCCGCGTCGTTCGGCTGCCACGGCAGGAACGTGCGCTGGATGCCCAGGACCTGCTCCCAGGGCTGGGCGGAGGTCTGGCCGGACAGCGAGACGGAGAGCTCGTAGACCCCGTTCGTGCCGAGGTTCAGCTTGTCGACCGGCACGGAGACGCTGAAGTGCTGGGCGACGCCCGGAGCGAGCTGGGTGAACTTCTGGACGTACTTGTCGCCGACCTCGGGGCCGTCGGCGGCCGGATCGAACCGGCTGCGCTGGGCCACGCTGTCGATCGCCGAGCGGGTGTCCAGCTCCGGGCCCACACGCAGGCCCACGTGGGCGTCGGTGACAGCCTGCTTGCCCTTGTTCGTCACCGTGCCGGAGACGGTCAGCGTGTCCCCGTCCGACGGAGTGCTGGGGCTGAGCGAGTCGAGGGAGACGGCCACCGTGCGCGAGCCCGACGCGGCCTGCTGGGACTCCTGCCCGGCGGCGTGTGCGGACGGCATGGCGGGCAGTTGGAGCAGAGCGGCCAGCAGCGGTGCTCCGGCGAGCAGCGCCCCGGCACGCCGCAACCGGCGGCGGGCAGGTGAGGGACTGGTCCCCTGGAAGTCTGCCGCCTCGGCCACGCGCTCGCCCGTCCCTCGTCGTCAGTGGTCGTCGGAATGTGCGTCCACGCATGGTAACGATGTGCGCCGAGGGGAAGTGCCACGGAGGCGGTCTCAAGATCGCTGGACGCGAGTGGACACCCTGGATATGCCCGTATCCGGGGATGCTGTTCGTTACATCACAAAGACAGGGTTTGCGTAGGTAATAAAGGGGTCTGCCGCGGTGCCCCCGGTGGTGTCGTTCCGACGGACCGGCCGAGCCCCGTGCCCGAACAATGACGGCGCGGTCGAGTGCCCGGGCCACGTACCCTTTTCTGTTGTGCCGAACGCCAACGAAGACACTTCCCCTGCCCTGAACCAGGTGCAGCAGCGCGCGGTGAGCGAGCTGCTGCGGGTAGCCCCCGTCGCCGACGAGCTCGCGCGCCGTTTCCAGGAGGCCGGGTTCTCTCTCGCCCTGGTCGGAGGCTCGGTCCGGGACGCGCTGCTCGGCCGGCTCGGCAACGACCTGGACTTCACGACCGACGCCCGCCCCGAGGACGTACTGAAGATCGTGCGGCCATGGGCGGACGCCGTCTGGGAGGTCGGGATCGCCTTCGGCACGGTCGGGGTGCAGAAGCAGGCCCGCGTCGGGGACGCCGACCGGTGCTTCCAGATCGAGGTGACCACCTACCGGTCCGAGGCTTACGACCGCTCCTCGCGCAAGCCCGAGGTGTCGTACGGCGACTCCATCGAGGAGGACCTCGTCCGCCGTGACTTCACGGTCAACGCCATGGCCGTGGCGCTGCCGGAGAAGACGTTCATCGACCCGCACGGCGGGATCGGCGACCTCGAGGCGCGTGTGCTGCGCACCCCGGGCACACCCGAGGAGTCCTTCTCCGACGATCCGCTGCGCATGATGCGAGCCGCGCGCTTCGCCGCCCAGCTCGACTTCGACGTCGCCCCCGAGGTCGTCACGGCGATCAAGGACATGGCGGGGCGCATCGAGATCGTCTCGGCCGAGCGGGTCCGGGACGAGCTGAACAAGCTGATCCTGTCGGCCCACCCGCGCAAGGGCCTGACCCTGCTCGTCGACACCGGTCTCGCCGGCCATGTCCTGCCCGAGCTGCCCGCCCTGCGCCTGGAGAGCGACGAGCACCACCGGCACAAGGATGTCTACCACCACACGCTGATCGTGCTGGAGCAGGCGATGGCACTGGAGGAGGAACCCGACCTGGCCCTCCGCCTTGCCGCCCTTCTGCATGACATCGGCAAGCCGCGCACGCGCCGCTTCGAGAAGGACGGCCGGGTCTCCTTCCACCATCACGAGGTGGTCGGCGCGAAGATGACCAAGAAGCGCATGATCGCGCTGAAGTACTCCAACGAGCTGGTGAAGGACGTTTCGCGGCTGGTCGAACTCCACCTGCGTTTCCACGGCTACGGCACCGGCGAGTGGACGGACTCGGCTGTCCGCCGCTACGTCCGCGACGCCGGCCCGCTGCTCGACCGTCTTCACAAGCTGACCCGCTCGGACTGCACCACCCGCAACAAGCGCAAGGCGGCCGCGCTGTCCCGGGCGTACGACGGTCTGGAGGAACGCATCGCCCAGCTCCAGGAGCGGGAGGAACTCGACGCGATCCGCCCGGACCTCGACGGCAACCAGATCATGGAGATCCTGGGCGTCAAGCCCGGCCCGGCCGTCGGCAAGGCGTACAAGTACCTGCTGGAGCTCCGCCTCGAGAACGGCCCGATGGAGCACGATGCGGCGGTGGCGGCCCTCAAGGAGTGGTGGGCCGAGCAGGAGGAGCAGGGTTGAGGTCGTGTGAAGAGGGCCCGTGTTTCACGTGAAACACGGGCCCGGGAAACGCCGAGGGGCGATGTTTCACGTGAAACATCGCCCCTCAGTCATGGGTCATGCGGGTGTTACTGCGTCTCCTTCAGGCACAGCACCACGTCGTGCCCGCCTCCGGACTGGACGTAGGAGATGGTCCACCCCTTGACGCCTTCGCACTTGTCCTCGTCGGAGGAGCCGTCGAACTTCTGGACCACCTGGTACTCGGCCTCACTGGACGAGCAGCCGACCTCCTTGAGGTCGGGGTTGGAGTCCGTTCCCTTGTTGTGCAGACAGGCGCCCACCGAGGTCGTCTCGGCGTCGTTCTGGCTGAACCACCAGCCGATGCCGAACTTGACGAGGAGGATGACGATAGCGACGACGATCGCCCCGATGATGCCCAGCGCCTTCTTGGCCCCGGACTTCGGCGGAACGGGCGGCGGGACCGGTGCACCCTGCTGTTGAGGGAAGGGGGCGTACGGAGCCTGCGGCGGGTAGGGCTGCTGCGGGGATCCGGGCTGACCGGGCTGCTGCCCCATGGGAGCGTTGGGCGCCTGGGCGTGCGGGTTCTGGCCCTGGGGCGGCGGCGGAGTGGTCACTTGGGGGTCCCCCTGGAACTTGGGCATGATGGCAGGAACATGCTGTCGAAATAAGACGCACGTAAGTTACAGGCCATGACTGACACTGCTGTAACCCACTGGGACTCTGTGGCATTGATGTGACACTTATCAGCCCACAAAGCGGGTCATAGTGACCGCAACTGCTCCGTAGATCACAGCGATCATGACGACGAGCACGGCCGAGCGGCCGTCGGGCGGCAGCATCAGCGCGGCGACCCCCGCGGCGCCGACGAACGCCACGTTGAACAGCACGTCGTACACGGAAAAGATCCGGCCGCGGAAGCCGTCGTCGACCGCGGACTGCACCATCGTGTCCGTGGAGATCTTCGCGCCCTGGGTGGTCAGCCCCAGCACGAACGCCGCGACGAGCAGGGGGCCGCTGGCGAAGGGCAGGCCCAGGGCGGGCTCGAGAACCGCGGCGGAACCGGCGCACACGGCGATCCAGCGGGCCGGTCCGAGCCGGCCCGCCGCCCACGGTGTCATCACGGCCGCCGCGAAGAAGCCGGCGCCTGAAAGGGCCAGCGCCAGCCCGAGCAGACGCAGTCCCTCCCGTGTGTTCGAGGTCAGACCGTAGCGGCACAGCATCAGCACCATGACGGTCAGTGCCCCGTAGCAGAACCGCATCAGCGTCATCGAGGCCAGTGCCCAGGCGGCCTGCCGCCGGGACGGCGCGACGAGGTGCCGTACAGCCGCCATCAGGTCGCGTGCGGTGACGGTCAGTGCCGCGCCCAGCCGTGTCCGCTCCGGTTCCCGGTCGGGCCCGAGCAGATCCGGTGCCATGAGCAGCGAGGTCAGTGCCGCGCACAGGTACAGGGTGGCCCCCAGCAGCACCACGGCCGCGTCGGAGTCCGCTCCTGCCAGCCGTACGACGAAGGCGAGACCGCCACCCGCGAACGCGGCCAGGGAGCCGGCGGTCGGCGACAGCGAGTTGGCCATCACCAGCCGCTCGGCGTCGACGACGCGCGGCAGCGCGGCCGACAGGCCGGCGAGGACGAAGCGGTTGACGGCGGTGACGCACAGCGCGGAGACGTAGAACAGCCAGTCCGGCACGGCGGCGACCATCAGCACGGCCGTGGCGGTCGCCATCACGGCACGCGCCAGGTTGCCGTAGAGGAACACCTGGCGGCGGCGCCAGCGGTCCAGCAGGACGCCCGCGAAGGGGCCGACCAGGGAGTACGGCAGGAGCAGGACCGCCATCGCGGAGGCGATCGCGGCGGGCGAGGTCTGCTTCTCCGGGGAGAAGACGACGTAGGTGGCGAGCGCGACCTGGTAGACGCCGTCGGCGCTCTGGGAGAGCACCCGCACGGCGAGCAGCCGTCTGAAGTTCCTCAAGCGCAGCAGGACACGCAGGTCACGGACGACGGCCATGGGGCACAGCCTCACATGTGGGAGGGCCCCCGGGTGCACGCACGGCGTACACGGACGGGGGCCCAACAGCCCTGGCAGGAGCGGTTTTGCGAAGCGCTCTCTAGCGCTCGACCTCGCCGCGGATGAACTTCTCCACGTTCTCGCGGGCCTCGTCGTCGAAGTACTGCACCGGCGGGGACTTCATGAAGTACGAGGACGCCGACAGGATCGGACCGCCGATGCCCCGGTCCTTGGCGATCTTCGCGGCACGCAGGGCGTCGATGATGACACCGGCGGAGTTCGGGGAGTCCCAGACCTCGAGCTTGTACTCCAGGCTCAGCGGGACGTCGCCGAAGGCGCGGCCCTCGAGGCGGACGTAGGCCCACTTGCGGTCGTCGAGCCAGGCCACGTAGTCGGACGGGCCGATGTGGACGTTCTTCTCGCCGAGGTCCCGGTCGGGGATCTGGGAGGTGACGGCCTGCGTCTTGGAGATCTTCTTGGACTCCAGGCGGTCGCGCTCCAGCATGTTCTTGAAGTCCATGTTGCCGCCGACGTTCAGCTGCATGGTGCGGTCCAGGATGACACCGCGGTCCTCGAACAGCTTCGCCATGACGCGGTGCGTGATGGTCGCGCCGACCTGCGACTTGATGTCGTCGCCGACGATCGGGACGCCCGCCTCGGTGAACTTGTCCGCCCACTCCTTGGTGCCGGCGATGAAGACCGGGAGCGCGTTGACGAAGGCGACCTTGGCCTCGATGGCGCACTGGGCGTAGAACTTCGCCGCGTCCTCGGAGCCCACGGGCAGGTAGCAGACCAGGACGTCGATCTGCTTGTCCTTGAGGATCTGGACGACGTCGACCGGGGCCTCGGCGGACTCCTCGATGGTCTCCCGGTAGTACTTGCCGAGACCGTCGAGGGTGTGGCCGCGCTGAACCGTCACACCGGTGCTGGGCACGTCGCAGATCTTGATGGTGTTGTTCTCGGAGGCGCCGATGGCGTCCGCGAGGTCCAGGCCGACCTTCTTCGCGTCGACGTCGAAGGCGGCGACGAACTCGACGTCACGCACGTGGTAGTCGCCGAACTGCACGTGCATGAGGCCCGGGACCTTCGACGCCGGGTCGGCGTCCTTGTAGTACTCGACGCCCTGCACCAGCGACGCGGCGCAGTTGCCCACGCCGACGATGGCTACGCGAACCGAACCCATTCCGGTTGCTCCCTGTGTGTATTCGGTGAAGCCCCGACGGGACCTCACGTGGCGGTGTCGTCGGGCGTATCCGGCCGGGGAGACTCCCCGGACCGGGGCAGGCCGCCCGTCGCTCCAGTGGTGGTGTCCAGCGACGCGGGTCCCCCGGAGGCGGAACCCTTGAGGTCCCGTCCGGCCCGCTCGCTCTCGATGAGCTCGTTCAGCCAGCGCACTTCGCGCTCCACGGACTCCATTCCGTGGCGCTGGAGCTCGAGTGTGTAGTCGTCGAGGCGCTCCCGGGTGCGCGCCAGAGAGGAGCGCATCTTCTCCAGACGCTCCTCCAGCCGGCTGCGGCGGCCCTCCAGCACGCGCATGCGTACGTCGCGCGACGTCTGCCCGAAGAAGGCGAAGCGCGCGGCGAAGTGCTCGTCCTCGTACGTGTCGGGGCCGGTCTGCGAGAGCAGCTCCTCGAAGTGCTCCTTACCTTCGGCCGTCAACCGGTAGACGATTTTGGCGCGGCGCCCCGCGAGCGCGGCGGAGACAGCGTCCTCAGCGTTCCCCGGCTCCTCGATCAACCAGCCGTTGGCGACCAGCGTCTTGAGGCAGGGATAGAGCGTCCCGTAGCTGAACGCACGGAACACACCCAGTGACGTATTGAGTCGTTTGCGCAGCTCGTAGCCGTGCATCGGAGATTCGCGGAGCAGGCCGAGAACGGCGAACTCGAGGATGCCGGAACGCCGGCCCATCGTCGCCTCCTCTCTCCCACGATCCGGCGGCGGCGGGGGCCGCTCCGGGCGCCATGGCGATGCTTATCTCGCGCTGATGTATCGACTCGATACATCACGACGATAGATCCCAGCCCCGGATGCGACAAGAGGGGGCAGGGTGAACGGGATCACATCGCAGGTCAGTCGGAGGCAAGTTGCCTGATTTGGGGTGAACTTCGAGGCTCAGCGGGTTTTGCCAGTGCGTAGTCTGTGCGCCATGCACACCGCCGGGAACCAAGTGACGTCTGGGGGACGTCCGCGTCCCCGGTGCGGTACGGGTGAATACGTGACCGATCACATCCGTACTTCGGGGGGACCGGAAACCAGCCGCCGTTTCCAGGCGCGCAAGGGTGCGCCTGCCCGAGGAGTAATCGTTCGATGAGCGAGCACCGTCGCAAACCGCCGCAGCCGCAGGGAGGCGGACGTGCCGCGGCCCGACGCGGCCAGTCCGGCTCGTCCTCCGGCCGCCGCGCGGCACCGCGAGGCGCCAGCGGATCTCCTGCTGATTCCTATGGATCCGGTTCCCAAGGGCCGGGCCCGGGGTCGGGTTCGTATGGCACGGGAGGTGAGGAGCGCCCGTACGAGGGTCGTGCCGCCGCTCGGCGGGCGGCACAGAGAGGTGGCGGCCGTCGTGGCCGGCCCGCCGGCCCCGGCGGCCCGAACGGGCCCGGGCCCGGGCGCGGCCGTGGCCGGGCGGCGCCGCCCGCCAAGAACCGGATCGTCGACTATCCGCGCGCGGGCAAGGACGGATGGCGCCGCTGGACGCCGTCCTGGAAGCTCGTGACGGGGCTGTTCATCGGCTTCGTCGGGAGCATGGTGGCGGTCGCCGGTATCGGGTACGCCATGGTGGGCGTGCCCGATGTCGCCCAGACCGCGACCGCGCAGAACAACGTCTACCTCTGGTCCGACGGCTCGCCGATGGTCTCGACGGGTGGCGAGACGAACCGGCAGATCGTCAACCTGTCGCAGATCCCCGAGGCGATGCAGTGGGCGGTCATCTCCCAGGAGAACAAGACCTTCTACTCCGACAGCGGCGTCGACCCCAAGGGCATCGCCCGCGCGTTCTTCAACATGGCCACCGGGGGCCAGACCCAGGGTGGTTCCACCATCACCCAGCAGTACGTGAAGAACGCGAGGCTGGATGACCAGTCGCAGACGATCTCCCGTAAGTTCAGGGAGATCTTCATCTCGGTCAAGGTGGGCACGACCGTCGACAAGAAGGAGATCCTGGCGGGCTACCTGAACTCGGCCTACTACGGCCGGGGTGCCTACGGGATCCAGGCGGCCGCGCGCGCCTACTTCAACAAGGACGCCTTCAAGCTGAACCCGGGCGAGTGCGCCTTCCTGTCCGCGATGCTCAAGGGCGCGGCGTACTACGACCCGGCGGGCCAGACCTCCATCGACCCCACCGGAGCCACCGCGGAGAAGAACTCCGTCCGAGCCCTGAGGCAGATGCAGGACACGCTCAACAAGATGGTCGAGGGCAACCATCTGAGCGCCACCGAGCGGGCCAAGTACACCAAGCTCCCCGACTGGAAGAACCCGCGGTCGAACACCCAGCTGAGCGGTCAGACCGGCTACCTCGTGGACCTGGCCAACAGCTATCTGGTCACCCACAGCGACGAGACCGGCATCACCGCGGAGAAGCTGAGGCTGGGCGGATACAGGATCAGGACGACCTTCGACAAGAAGAAGGTCACGAAGCTCGAAAACGCGGTCAAGAAGGTCCAGAAGGCCAACATCGACCCCAAGCTGCGCCCGAAGACGGACACGCACGTCCAGTTCGGCGGAGCCTCGGTGGACGCGAAGACGGGTGCCATCGTGGCGATCTACGGCGGTGAGGACGCGACCAGGCACTTCACCAACAACGCCGACGCGACCGGTGCCCAGGTCGGCTCGACCTTCAAGCCGTTCGTGCTGGCCGCGGCCATGCGGGACGGCGTCCGCGACCCCAGCGGGGGCAAAGACCAGCCACAGGACGAACGCACCCAGGTGTCGCCCAAGAGCCGGTTCAGCGGTAAGAACAAGCTCAAGATCAAGAACTACGACGGGACCGTCTGGAGGGATGAGAAGGACGGGGAGTGGCTGCAGAGAAATGACGGTAACGAGTCGCGCGGGAAGCCCCCGAACTACCTGATCGACCTCCGTGAGGCGATGAGGGAGTCGGTGAACTCAGCCTTCGTGCAGCTTGGCATGGACGTCGGTCTGGACAAGGTCAAGCAGGCCGCCCTCGACGCCGGTCTGAAGGAGAACAGCCTGACCGGCACCAGCTTCCCGTCCTTCTCCATCGGCATCTCCGACCCCAGCGCCATCCGCATGGCGGGCTCCTACGCCACCTTCGCCAAGAGTGGTGAGCAGAACGACCCGTTCTCCGTCCTGCAGGTCGACGACAAGGACGGGGAGATCTACAAGCACAAGGGCAAGCCCACGCAGGCCTTCGAGTCGGTGGTCGCCGACAACGTCACGGACATCCTCAAGACCGTGGTCGAGGAGGGTACGGGCAAAAACGCCCGCCTGCCCGGGCGCGACGTGGCCGGCAAGACCGGTACCACGGACGGAAACAAGTCCGCCTGGTTCGTCGGGTACACCCCGCAGCTGTCCACGGCGATCGGAATGTTCCGGCTGGACGACAACGAGAAGAACAAGTCGCGCAAGTTCGAGAAGATGTACGGCACGGGCGGCCAGGACAAGATCCATGGCGCCTCGTTCCCGTCCGAGATCTGGCACGACTACATGCTGGAGGCGCTCCAGGGTGCGCCGGTCGAGAAGTTCCCGAAGCCCGAGCCCATCGGCGAGATCGTCAACCCGGTGCCCAGCCCCACGCCGACGCCCTCGGCCACCCCGACCGACGAGGCCAGCCCGACGCCGTCTCCCACGCCCAGCGAGGTCGAGCCCAGCCTGACTCCCTCGCCGTCCAAGTCGCGCTGCGGCTTCTTCGGCTGCGACGGCAACGGCAACGGCAACGGCAACGGCGGTGGTCCGGGCGACGGCGGTACGGACGGAGGCCTCAGCCCGACGCCGTCACCGACCGATTCAGGCAGCGGCAACGGAAACGGAGGCGGCAACCGGGGCAACGGCAACGGAGGCTTCTTCGGAGGCCCGACCAACTAGCCGCCTGACCGCCCCACGAGGGTGTTTCACGTGAAACGAGGGCCGCCGCACCTGCCGGGTGCGGCGGCCCTCGGCGCTTCCCGGACGGGTACGGCAGGATGTGCCCCATGCCCAGTGCTGAATCGACGCAAGCGAGCGTGCACGAGCCGGACCCGGTGCGGCCCACCAAGGAGGACGAGGTCGCGGCGGCCGGCAGTGAGCTGATCGGCGGCCCCGTCGGGCGGCGTGCCCTGCTCGGGAGGTCCTGGTGGACCCCCGTACGGGTCGTCGCGCTCGTCGCGATCGGCATGTTCGCCCTCGGCCTGGTCCAGAAGGTGCCCTGCTACCACGGCGCCTGGTTCTTCGGTGCGAGTTCGCAGTACACGAAGGCCTGCTACTCGGACATTCCGCACCTCTACCAGGGGCGCGGCTTCGCCGAGGGCCTCGTGCCCTATTTCGACAAGCTTTCCGGCGACATGCAGTACCTGGAGTACCCCGTACTGACCGGGGTGTTCATGGAGGTGGCCTCCTGGCTGACCCCGCACAGCGGCAGCATCCAGCACCAGGAGCAGTGGTACTGGATGGTCAACGCCGGGATGCTGATGGTGTGCGCGGCCGTCATCGCCGTCTGCGTGGCCCGCACACACGCCCGGCGGCCGTGGGACGGCCTGCTGGTCGCCCTCGCGCCGGCCTTCGCGTTGACCGCCACCATCAACTGGGACCTGCTGGCGGTCGCCCTGACGGCCGCCGCGATGCTGATGTGGTCCCGCGGACGCTCGGTCGCCTTTGGTGTCCTGCTGGGCCTCGCCACGGCCGCCAAGCTCTATCCCATCTTCCTGCTCGGCCCGCTGTTCGTGCTGTGCTGGCGGGCGGGGAAGTGGCGGGACTTCGGCAAGGCCCTGGCGGGCGCCGTCGTCGCCTGGCTGGTGGTGAACCTGCCGGTGATGGCCTTCGCCTCGGAGGGCTGGTGGCAGTTCTACAAGTTCAGCCATGACCGGGGCGTCGACTTCGGCTCCTTCTGGCTCATCTGGGCCCAGAACTCGAGCAGTCCGCCGAGCACCGACTTCGTCAACACCACGGCCACGCTGCTGGTGGTGCTGTGCGCCCTCGGTATCGCGGCGCTCACGCTGTACGCCCCGCGCCGTCCGCGCTTCGCCCAGCTCGCCTTCCTGATCGTGGCAGCCTTCATCGTCACCAACAAGGTCTACTCGCCGCAGTACGTCCTGTGGCTGGTCCCGCTGGCCGCACTGGCCCGCCCCAAGTGGCGGGACTTCCTGATCTGGCAGGCCTGCGAGGTGGCGTACTTCTTCGGCATCTGGATGTACCTGGCGTACACGACCAGCGGAGACGCCCACAAGGGTCTGCCGACCGACGGCTACCACTGGGCGATCGTCGTGCACCTGCTGGGCACGCTGTACCTGTGCGCGGTCGTCGTGCGCGACATCCTCATGCCGGAGCGGGACGTGGTGCGCCGCGCCGGCGACGACGACCCCTCGGGCGGTGTCCTCGACGGTGCCGAGGACGTCTTCGTCCTCGGCACCCGGGCACGTCCGCCGCACCGGGAGGCGGACTTCGGCGGGCCGCAGGTGGAGTGGGGCGGACAGGGCACGTCGGCCCCCCAGGGTGGTTCGCTCTGAGCGAACAGGGCTTCAGGAGATCATGCGAACGGGTGCTCGGGGGACTGCTCAGTGGTCCATGAGCCGGTCGAACTGCGTGGTGGTGTGGCGAAGATGGGCCACCAACTCGTCACCGACCTTGGGCTCTTGCGCGTCCGAGGGAACGAACAGGATCGACACCTGCATGTGCGGCGGCTCCGCGAACCAGCGCTGCTTGCCGCTCCAGACGAACGGGGAAAGGTTGCGGTTCACCGTGGCCAGGCCGGCGCGGGCGACGCCCTTGGCGCGCGGCATGACGCCGTGCAGCGCCTTGGGGGCCTCCAGACCCACCCCGTGCGACGTACCGCCCGCCACGACCACCAGGAAGCCGTCCGAGGCCGCCTTCTGCTGGCGGTAGCCGAAACGGTCGCCCTTGGTGACCCGCGTGACGTCCAGGACCGCGCCGCGGTACTCGGTGGCCTCGTGGTCCCCCAGCCAGAGCCGCGTGCCGATGCGGGCACGGAACTGCGTCTGCGGGAACTGCTGCTGCAACCGGGCGAGTTCCTCCGCCTTGAGGTGGCTGACGAACATCGTGTGCAGCGGCAGGCGGGCCGCGCGCAGCCGGTCCATCCAGCCGATGACCTCCTCCACGGCGTCCGAACCGTCCGTGCGGTCCAGCGGCAGATGGATGGCGAAGCCCTCCAGCCGGACGTTCTCGATGGCGGCGTGCAGTTGCGGCAGGTCCTGCTCGCTGATGCCGTGCCGCTTCATCGAGGACATCACCTCGATGACGACACGGGCCCCGACGAGGCCGTACACCCCGTCGATCGACGACACCGAGCGGATCACACGGTCGGGCAGCGGCACCGGTTCCTCGCCGCGGCGGTAGGGCGTCAGCACCAGCAGGTCACCGCTGAAGAAGTCCTTGATGCGGGCGGCCTCGTACGTCGTGCCGACGGCGAGGACGTCGGAGCCCAGCCGGGTGGCCTCCTCCGCCAGCCGCTCGTGCCCGAATCCGTAGCCGTTGCCCTTGCAGACCGGGACCAGCCCGGGGAACTGCTCCTGCACGTGCTTGTGGTGCGCCCGCCAGCGCGCGGTGTCGACGTAGAGCGTGAGCGCCATGGCCGGACCTGGAACCTTTCTCGGGGGTGCGGTGTATCAGAAGTATGGAAGGTGTCGACGGGGTCGAAGCGAAGAGCGTCAGGTCAGCGGCGCGACATGTAGATGTCGAGCGCCTTGTGGAGCAGCTTGTTCAGCGGGAAGTCCCACTCCCCGAGGTACTCGGCGGCCTGGCCGCCGGTGCCGACCTTGAACTGGATCAGGCCGAAGAGGTGGTCGGTCTCGTCCAGCGAGTCGGAGATGCCGCGCAGGTCGTAGACGGTGGCGCCGAGTGCGTAGGCGTCGCGCAGCATCCGCCACTGCATCGCGTTCGAGGGCCGGACCTCACGGCCGATGTTGTCGGAGGCGCCGTAGGAGTACCAGACGTGCCCGCCCACGATCAGCATCGTCGCCGCTGCCAGGTTCACGCCGTTGTGCCGGGCGAAGTACAGCCGCATGCGGTTGGGGTCCTCGGTGTTGAGGGCCGTCCACATGCGCTGGAAGTACGACAGCGGGCGGGGCCGGAAGTGGTCGCGCACCGCGGTGATCTCGTACAGCCGCTGCCATTCCTCAAGGTCCTGGTAGCCGCCCTGGACAACCTCGACCCCGGCCTTCTCCGCCTTCTTGATGTTGCGGCGCCACAGCTGGTTGAAGTTCTTGTGCACCTCTTCCAGGGACCGGTTGGCGAGCGGTACCTGAAAGATGTAACGGGGCTGCACGTCGCCGAAGCCGGCGCCGCCGTCCTCGCCCTGCTGCCAGCCCATACGGCGCAGCTTGTCGGCGACCTCGAAGGCGCGGGGCTCGATGAAGTCGGCCTCCAGGTCGCGCAGGCGCTTGACGTCCGAGTCCTGGATGCCCTTCTTGATGGTCTCGGCGTTCCAGCGACGGATGATCACCGGCGGGCCCATCTTCACCGAGAAGGCGCCTTGCTGCTTCAGATGCGCCAGCATCGGCTGGATCCAGTCGTCGAGATTCGGCGCGAACCAGTTGATGACCGGGCCCTCGGGCAGGTAGGCGAGATACCGCTTGATCTTGGGCAGTTGGCGGTACAGGACGAGGCCCGCGCCGACCAGTTCGCCGGTGCGGTCGTCGAACCAGCCCAGGTTCTCCGAGCGCCACTCCGCCTTGACCTCTGACCAGGCCGGGACCTGCATGTGACTCGCCGCGGGCAGGTTCTGGATGTAGGCCAGATGCTGCTCTCGACTGATGGTCCTCAGGGTCAGGCTCATTCGGGGCGCTCCTCGGGCTGGCGTGTCCCCATGGGTACAGGGGCTCCGGCTCTCGCGCCGAAGCCTACTGCGCCCTGGGAGCGCGCAGACTGGCCGCACGCGACCTTCGCCCTGGCCTGTTCACCGCCGTGGCGCCGGGCGTGTGGTCATACGGGCGGCGTCCGCGGTGTCCGGCGGACGCCGTCCATAAGGAGCGGCCGGGCGTGCCCGGCGTCAGCTGAACAGGCCGCCGAAGAGGCCGCCGTGCGCCAGGCCGAGATAGAAGCCGACCGCGGAGGCGCCCAGGCCGAGGATCAGCCCGAAGCGCTCGCGCGTCGTCACGGAGATCCACTGTCCGTACGCGCCGGTGAGGATCCCCACCAGACCGGCCCAGGAGCTCAGCAGGTGCAGGCTGTGGAAGAGGAGCCCGGTGATGAACGCCAGCACGCCCAGCACCAGGGTCACCACAAGCAGGGTGTCCTGGACCGGGTGGGACTTGCCGTCGGTGGCGAAGAGGCCACCACCCGCGGCGGTGTTCGGTCGCATCGTCTGTGCCATGGGGCACCTCCAGCGAAAAGCGGCGCATCTTAGCGCCGTGCACACCCGAGGTGTCCAGGTTGACGGGTTCGGGGCCCCGATTTCAACCGGAAGCGGGTGTGCGGGTAGTCTGTACGTTCTGCACGGTGTCTGCCCAGGCTGAGCCACGGCCAACCTGGAGAGTCCGTCAGCCGGCCCACGTTGTCAGTGGCGGCTGATGTACTGCATTCACTGTTGCGTACGCATCACAACCCTCCTGCCACGGAACGACCGTGGCCGTTGAGTCCAGAGGAGGTGGGTTCCACATGCGTCACTACGAGGTGATGGTCATCCTCGACCCCGATCTCGAGGAGCGTTCTGTCTCCCCGCTGATCGAGAACTTCCTTTCTGTCGTCCGTGACGGCGGCGGAAAGGTCGAGAAGGTCGACACCTGGGGCCGTCGTCGTCTCTCGTACGAGATCAAGAAGAAGCCCGAGGGCATCTACTCGGTCATCGACCTGCAGGCCGAGCCTGCGGTCGTCAAGGAGCTCGACCGCCAGATGAACCTGAACGAGTCGGTCCTCCGGACCAAGGTCCTCCGCCCCGAGACCCACTGAGCCCTTCGCTCAGCTGATCTCGGGATTCGAGTAGCAAGCAGCCAGAGCAAACCCGCCGAGAGGTTCCCCCATGGCAGGCGAGACCGTCATCACGGTCGTCGGCAATCTTGTCGACGACCCCGAGCTGCGCTTCACCCCGTCCGGTGCGGCGGTCGCGAAGTTCCGCGTCGCGTCCACTCCCCGCACCTTCGACCGCCAGACGAACGAGTGGAAGGACGGCGAGAGCCTCTTCCTCACCTGCTCGGTCTGGCGTCAGGCGGCGGAGAACGTCGCCGAGTCGCTCCAGCGAGGCATGCGCGTCATCGTGCAGGGCCGGCTGAAGCAGCGGTCCTACGAGGACCGTGAGGGCGTCAAGCGCACGGTCTACGAGCTGGACGTCGACGAAGTCGGTGCCAGCCTGCGCAACGCCACGGCCAAGGTCACCAAGACCTCGGGCCGCGGTGGTCAGGGTGGTTACAACGGCGGCGGTGGCGGCGGCCAGGGTGGCGGCGGCTGGGGCGGTGGCCCCGGTGGCGGCCAACAGGGTGGCGGTGCTCCCGCCGACGACCCGTGGGCGACCGGCGCTCCCGCCGGTGGCAACCAGGGTGGCGGCGGCTGGGGCGGCGGCTCCGGCGGCTCCGGTGGCGGTGGCGGCTACTCGGACGAGCCCCCCTTCTAGGCGGGCCGTACCCACACTTCTTGATCACACAGGAGAAACACCATGGCGAAGCCGCCTGTGCGCAAGCCTAAGAAGAAGGTCTGCGCATTCTGCAAGGACAAGGTCACGTACGTGGACTACAAGGACACGAACATGCTGCGGAAGTTCATTTCCGACCGCGGCAAGATCCGTGCCCGTCGCGTGACCGGCAACTGCACGCAGCACCAGCGTGACGTCGCCACGGCTGTCAAGAACAGCCGTGAGATGGCGCTGCTGCCCTACACCTCCACCGCGCGCTAAGGGAAGGGTGAGCCACACATGAAGATCATCCTCACCCACGAGGTCTCCGGCCTCGGTGCCGCGGGCGACGTCGTGGACGTCAAGGACGGCTACGCTCGCAACTACCTGATCCCGCGGAAGTTCGCGATCCGCTGGACCAAGGGTGGCGAGAAGGACGTCGAGCAGATCCGTCGTGCTCGCAAGATCCACGAGATCCAGACCATCGAGCAGGCCAACCAGATCAAGGCCCAGCTCGAGGGCGTGAAGGTCCGCCTGGCCGTCCGCTCCGGCGACTCCGGCCGCCTGTTCGGTTCGATCACCCCGGCCGACGTCGCTTCGGCGATCAAGGCTGCCGGCGGTCCCGAGGTCGACAAGCGCCGCATCGAGCTGGGCGCGCCGATCAAGACCCTGGGCGGTCACGAAACGTCCGTGCGTCTGCACCCCGAGGTTGCCGCCAAGGTCAACATCGAGGTCGTCGCCGCGTAAGGCACTCCGCTCGGTTGAGCAGTTGTGAAGGGGTCGCATCCGTCAAGGATGCGGCCCCTTCCGCGTGACTGAGGTCAGTGGCGCTTAGGTCAGGGGTGCGGGAAACGACGTTTCATGTGAAACGTGGCGGCCCGCGGTGTTTCACGTGAAACGGTCAGCGTGTCGCACCCGTGACGATCCAGCGGCCCGAGCGGGAACGCAGCCACAGCGTCAGCATCCGCACGGTCATCATCAAGGTCATGGCCGCCCAGAGCGGGGTGAGCCCGCCGCCCAGAACGGGAACGAGCAACGCCACAGGCGTGAAGACCACCAAGGTCACCAGCATGGCGCCGGCGAGATACGGTCCGTCCCCCGCGCCCATCAGCACACCGTCCAGGACGAAGACCACGCCGCAGATCGGCTGGGAGAACGCCACCAGGAGCAGCGCGGCCAATGCCGTGTCCTTGACGAGGGCGTCACTGGTGAACAGCGACAGGAAGAGCGGTCGGCTCAGGATCACAAGGAGCCCGAGGGCGAAGCCGACGGCTATCCCCCACTGCACCATGCGCCGGCAGGCCTCGCGAGCGCCCTCCGGATCGTTGGCGCCGAGATAGCGGCCGATGATGGCCTGTCCGGCGATCGCGATGGCGTCGAGGGCGAACGCGAGCAGGCTCCACAGGGACAGGACGATCTGGTGGGCGGCGATGTCCGCGTCACCGAGGCGGGCCGCCACGGCCGTGGCGATCATCAGGATCGCCCGCAGGGAGAGCGTACGGACGAGCAGCGGAGCACCGGCTTGTGCGGACGCCCTGATGCCGGCCCGATCGGGCCGCAGGGAGGCGTGGTGCCGGCGGGCTCCACGGACGACCACATAGAGATAGACCGCCGCCATGCCGCACTGGGCGATGACGGTGCCCCAGGCCGAGCCCGCGATGCCGAGTCCGGCACCATAGACGAGCCCGACATTGAGGGCGGCGTTGGCGACGAACCCGGCGACGGCGACATACAGCGGCGTCCGGGTGTCCTGAAGCCCACGAAGGACTCCGGTCGCGGCCAGCACGACGAGCATGGCCGGAATGCCGAGTGAGGAGATGCGCAGATAGGTCGTCGCGTACGGTGCCGCCGTGTGCGAGGCGCCGAAAAGGTCCACCAGGGCAGGCGCGGTGGGCAGGACGACCGCGATGACGACGGCCCCGAGCAGCAGTGCCAGCCAGATGCCGTCCATGCCCTGGCGGATGGCTGCCTGGATATCGCCCGCGCCGACGCGGCGGGCGACGGCCGCCGTGGTGGCGTAGGCGAGGAAGACAAAGATGCTGACGGCGGTGGTCAGAAGGGCCGAGGCGATACCGAGTCCGGCGAGTTGCGCCGTGCCGAGATGGCCGACGATCGCGCTGTCGGCCATCACGAACAGCGGCTCGGCGACGAGTGCGCCGAAGGCCGGTACGGCCAGCGTGACGATCTCTCGGTCGTGCCGGCGTCGGGTGGCCGGGCGGCGTGCGGGGGCCTGTGTCATGAGCACCAATGTAATCGTCCACAGGTAAGAGATGCAAAGCCCTTGCAGTCCTTACTTGAGGTCTGGTGGCGTTCGCTTGTGCGTACCGTTCGAGGCGATCTTGATCCCACTGGGAAAGTTTTTCTTCTGCACAGCCGGTGGACGGGAAAATAGCAGGTCAGCGTGGTCCTGGGGGTGGCGCCGAGGGCTTTTTCACAGGGCTGTCCACCGGCTCGTGCACAGGTTTCGCCGAGTTCTCCACAGCATCGGGGCGGTCGTCCACATGGCCTGTGGATAACCAGATTGGCTGACGCTGTTCTGGGCCCTACCGTGGTCCGGCGCCCGCTCCGTCCGCCGGCTTTCAAAGCGTCATAAACCTGACGCGCCTGAAGCGGAGTTGGGCCTCTCATTTGTCAGTGCCGTCCCGTACAAAAGAGGGGCACGGCGAGGTCCGCTCGGCGGACGGGAGGAGGCTGCTCGGTGAGCATTTCCGAGCCCTTGGACGACCCGTGGGCCGACAGCGGTCCAAGTGATCGTCTGCCCGCCTCCCGCCGCCGCCCCGACGCGGAGCGCGGCCGGGACGAGCAGCACGACCGCGGCCGGGAGAACGGTGCGTGGGACGACGGGGGCTCCGCCTTCGAACGCGTTCCCCCACAGGACCTCGACGCCGAACAATCGGTCCTCGGCGGCATGCTCCTGTCCAAGGACGCCATCGCAGACGTGGTGGAGATCCTCAAGGGCCACGACTTCTACAAGCCGGCCCACGAGACGATCTACCAGGCGATCCTCGACGTCTATGCCAAGGGCGAGCCGGCCGACCCCATCACCATCGCCGCCGAGCTCACCAGGCGCGGCGAGATCAACAAGGTCGGCGGTGCCTCGTATCTGCACACGCTCGTGCAGACCGTGCCGACGGCGGCGAACGCCGCGTACTACGCCGAGATCGTCCACGAGCGGGCGATCCTGCGCCGCCTGGTCGAGGCGGGTACGCGCATCACCCAGATGGGATACGCGGCCGACGACGACGTCGACGAGATCGTCAACCGCGCCCAGGCCGAGGTCTACGCGGTCACCGAGCAGCGCACCAGCGAGGACTATCTGCCGCTGGGCGACATCATGGAGGGCGCGCTCGACGAGATCGAGGCGATCGGTTCGCGCAGCGGGGAGATGACCGGTGTGCCCACCGGGTTCACCGACTTCGACTCGCTGACGAACGGTCTGCACCCGGGCCAGATGATCGTCATCGCCGCGCGACCCGCGATGGGCAAGTCGACGCTCGCTCTGGACTTCGCGCGTGCGGCGTCGATCAAGAACAACCTGCCCAGCGTCATCTTCTCGCTGGAAATGGGGCGCAACGAGATCGCGATGCGTCTGCTGTCCGCCGAGGCCCGGGTCGCCCTGCACCACATGCGTTCGGGCACGATGACCGACGAGGACTGGACGCGGCTGGCCCGCCGGATGCCGGACGTCTCGGCCGCCCCGCTCTACATCGACGACTCCCCGAACCTGTCGATGATGGAGATCCGTGCCAAGTGCCGGCGCCTGAAGCAGCGCAACGACCTCAAACTGGTCGTGATCGACTATCTCCAGCTGATGCAGTCCGGCGGTTCCAAGCGTGCCGAGAGCCGGCAGCAGGAGGTCTCGGACATGTCCCGAAACCTCAAGCTGCTGGCCAAGGAGCTGGAGGTCCCGGTCATCGCGCTCTCGCAGCTCAACCGTGGCCCCGAGCAGCGCACCGACAAGAAGCCGATGGTCTCCGACCTGCGTGAGTCGGGATCCATCGAGCAGGACGCCGACATGGTCATCCTGCTGCACCGCGAGGACGCCTACGAGAAGGAGTCGCCGCGCGCCGGCGAGGCCGACCTGATCGTCGCCAAGCACCGAAACGGTCCGACCGCGACGATCACGGTCGCCTTCCAGGGCCACTACTCGCGGTTCGTGGACATGGCACAGACCTGATCCGGCGACCTGTAGGGTCTCAGATTTCGTGGCCACATCTCACGAGCGATGGCCAAGCGATGGCATATCTGACACGAATCTGAGACTGGCAGATCAAGCCGCCCACTTGTATGGGTGATTGGGCTCTGATGCTGGTGCCCTGGTAGAAGCCCGCTGACACCGTGGGCTCACGGGGCATCGCTCGTGGGCTTGGGGGTGTGCGGTGGGGGAGATCGCCGCGACGGTGAGCGTTCGGCGGCAACGCGGCGCTGTTGTCGAAGGAAACACCCATCCAAGCCGTGAGACAGCGGGAAGCTGCTCAGCGCCTCGTCTCGTACCTGGTCAGGACCACGCCGCCGGGAAACGTCCGCGTCTCCACCAGGTTCAGGTTCACCCAGCTGTCCAGCGCGGTGAAGAACGGCGTGCCGCCGCCCACCAGGACCGGATGGGCGGCGATCACGTACTCGTCGATCAGCCCGGCGCGCATGGCCGCCCCGGCGAGCGTTGCGCCGCCGATGTCCATCGGGCCGCCGTCCTCGGCCTTGAGCCGGGTGATCTCGGCGACCGCGTCGCCGGTGACCAGGCGGGTGTTCCAGTCGACCTTGTCGATCGTCGAGGAGAACACCACCTTCGACATGTCCCGCCAGCGGCGCGCGAACTCGATCTCCGCCGGGGTGGCGTTGGGCTGCTGGTCGCCGGTCGGCCAGTAGGAGCTCATCGTCTGCCACAACTTGCGCCCATACAGCGTCAGGTCGGTCGCCTGCAACTGGTCGGACCAAAACTGGAACAGCTCGTCGCTCGGCACGCTCCAGCCGATGTCGTCGCCGGGCGCGGCGATGTAGCCGTCCAGGGTCAGGTTCATGCCGTAGATCAGTTTCCGCATGGCCCAGCCTTCCGTCCGTGGGTGTCCGGCGTATAGACCAGCGCGGCGCGGGAAACTCATCGGTGCGCGATCTGGGCTCGCCGGTAGTCCTCGTGCTCGGGGCTCAGCGTGGTGTACTCGGCCGACTCGGGCAAGCCGCCTGATCTCGACCTCGCCCTCGCGAGGAAATGCCACGGATTTGAGACTGATCATGGGTGACAAGGCCGTGAGACAGCCAAGAACGCCCAGGTCACGCAAGATCGACATGTCACGAGCGGCGAGACCCTACAGCGACCGCGGGCCGACCGAGCACGGCTCTCTGCGGTCGTTCGGAGAAATCTGCTCGACGTGTGCCGGACGCTCCGGGTGGACTGGGGGCATGACGACAACTCAGGATGACCTGCTTCCCGGCACCCGCCGGGCGTTGCTGCACCGGATCGCCGTGGCCCAGACCGAGGGACGGGTGCCGTCGCTCGTCGCCGCGGTCGTGCGGGACGGACGGACAGTTTGGCATGGTGCGCGGACGTCGGTGGATGGATACGCACCGGACCAGAACACGCAGTACCGCATCGGCTCGATCACCAAGACCTTCACCGCCGTGCTCGTTCTGCGGCTGCGTGACGAGGGCCTGCTCGACCTCGGGGACCCGCTGGAGAAGCATCTTCCGGGCACCGGCGTGGGGGAGGCGACCGTAGCCGATCTGCTGTCGCACACGGGCGGGCTGGCCGCCGAGTCGCCGGCGCCCTGGTGGGAGAGATCGCCGGGGTCGCTGCGTCCCGAACTGGCCGATGTACTGGGCGAGGAGCCGCTGCGGCATCCGGTCGGCCGGCGGTTCCACTACTCGAATCCCGGCTACACCGTGCTGGGTGCGCTCGTCGAGGAGTTGCGGGGCGCTCCCTGGGAGGAGGTTCTGCGGCGGGAAGTGCTCGAACCCCTGGGTCTGCACCGCACGAGTGCCCGCCCCGAGGCGCCGCACGCGCAGGGCTGGGCAGTGCATCCCTGGGCCGATGCGCTGCTGACCGAGCCTGCCGAGGACCTCGGGCGGATGGCTCCGGCCGGGCAACTGTGGTCCACGACAGACGATTTGGCCCGCTTCGCCGTCTTCCTGGCCCAGGGGAACGACGGGGTGCTGAGCGCCGAGTCCCTGCGGGAGATGAGGACTCCGGCGGCTCCGCCCGAGGTGGGGGATGTGGCGTCCGGGTATGCGTATGGCCTGGGGCTCGAGGTGCGGCGGTGGGGCGAGCGGCTCCTCGTGGGCCACAGCGGATCGCTTCCGGGCTTCCTGGCCTCACTCACCATCGGTGTGGAGGACGACGTGGCCGCGGTGGTGCTGGCGAACTGCACGTCCGGGCCGGCGGTCGCCATGGTGGGGGCCGACCTCGTGCGGATCGTCGCCGACGCCGAGCCGCGGATCCCGGAGCCCTGGCGACCCCTGCGGAAGGTCGAGCCGGCGGTGCTGGAACTGGCGGGGCAGTGGTACTGGGGGACCTACGGGTTCGGTCTGCGGCTGACGGCTGACGGGCTCGCCTCGCTGGAGCCGCTGTCCGGCAACGGCCGGCGTTCGCGGTTCCGGGCGAACGGTGACGGGACCTGGACGGGACTGGAGGGCTACTACGCCGGAGAGGTGCTGCGGGTGGTGCGACGGCTGGACGGGTCCGTGGACCATCTGGACCTCGGGTCGTTCGTGCTCACGCGTCAGCCGTACGACGTAGACGCTTCCGTGCCCGGTGGCGTGGACCCGGAAGGGTGGCGCGGCATCGGATAGGGCCCGGGAAAGCCCCTGAGGGGCGGGCGTTTCACGTGAAACGCCCGCCCCTCAGGGCATTCGGGTTCGAGATGCTCACAGTTGGAGCTTGAAGCCCAGGTGCGAGGCTTCGAAGCCCAGCCGCTCGTAGAAGCGGCGGGCGTCGGTGCGTGTCCTGTCAGAGGTCAGCTGGACCAACTGGCAGCCTTCGCGCCGTGATGTGTCGACGGCCCATTCGATGAGCCGCGTGCCCAGGCCGCTGCCGCGCTCGTCCGCGTGGATGCGGACGCCTTCGATGATCGACCGGGTGGAGCCGCGCCGAGACAGGCCGGGAATGATCGTGAGCTGGAGCGTGCCGACGACGCGGTCCTCGCGCACGGCGACCACCAGGTGCTGGTGGGGATCGGCGCTGAGCCGCTCCAGCGCGGACAGATAGGGCGCGAGGTCGTCCGGGGACTCACGCTGGGCCCCCAGCGGGTCGTCCGCGAGCATGGCCACGATGGCAGGGACGTCGGCGGCGACAGCGGCTCGTATGGCGAGATCTTCCATGGCCCGCACCCTATGGGGTGGTCCGGCCCACACCGGCACCATGCCGGTGCGGGTCTATGCCGGGGCGGTCGCGTGCAAGGATTCGACGGCCCGGACCAGCGGTGCCAGATCCGGGTTCTTCGCGGCTTCGTCGAGTGCCTCGCGCAGGGCGCCGTCGTTGGTCGGTCGGGCCTGGGCCAGGAGCTTGAGACCGGCTTCGGTGACGTTGGTGTAGATGCCGCGGCGGTCGGTGGGACACAGGTAGCGTTCGAGCAGCCCGCGGTCCTCGAGCCGGGTGACCAGTCGGGTGGTGGCGCTCTGGCTGAGGACGACCGCGTCCGCGACCTGCTTCATCTGCAGATGGCCGCCCTCACCGTCGTGCTGCCGGCTGAGCACGTCGAGCAGGGAGTATTCGCGCACGCTGAGATCGTGCCCGGTCTGAAGGGCGCGCTCGACGTGCGCCTCGATCCTGCCGTGCAGCAGGGCGAGCGCGGACCAACCCTGGGCTAGGGCGGTCAGCGCGGGGTCCGTCGCTGTCATGGGCGTTTCCTCCGTCCCGGAGCGGCTGAATCCAGGATAGGGCAGCGCAACAATAGACAGCTTTTAAAGATATCGCGCGTGCGCAACTATTGCTCGGTTCTCGGCCCGACGAAAGACAGGGGCTGCCGTCGAGGCGCCAGCCCGGAGCGGTTGCCTCAGCCCGCCGCCACGGTGAGCGGTGCGAACCGGCGGGTCCAGTCGCCGGGCAGCTCCGCGATGCCGTACATCATGACGTCGTTGCGCATCACCGGCGCCAGCCCGCGTTCCGTCACCCAGGCCAGCAGCTCTTCGTGGCGTACGTCGATGTCGGTGCGCAGCCGGCGGTCGGTTCGGGCGGCGAGGGAGGCGATCAGGGCTTTGGCCGTCTCCGTGTCCCGGGCGATCAGGGGACCCACGACATGGGTGTCCATATTGGGCCAGGCCGCCGCGTACCCGATGATCCGGCCGTGCTCCTCGGCGACGCGCAACTGGTCGGTGAACGCGGGCAGTCGCGTGATGACCGGGGTTCGATCAATGCCGAACACCTCCTCGTCGAGCCGGAGGATGCCCGCGAGGTCCGCCGCGGTGGCCGCGCGCGTGGCGATAGGAGGCCGCGATTCGTCCGGTGTGAAGTGCCCGACCACCATCTCCGCTCTGCCGGTGGTCTTGAAGCCCAACTCCTCGTAGAGCGGGCGGCCGAGCGGGGTCGCATGGAGGGTCAGGGGGGTGCTGCCCATTGTTGAGACCACGTGGCGCATCAGCCGTCGTCCGATGCCTTGGCGGGCATGTCGTTCGGCGACCAGGACCATGCCGATGGCGCCGAGATCAGGGCGGCCCTGCGGTCCGTACTCGCTCACGACGCACGCTGCGACGAGTCCTCCGTCCGGGTCGTCGATGCCGTAGGCCGTCCCGGCCGTCAGAAGAAAGCTCCACTTGTGCTCCTCCCGCGGCCACCCCCGGTTCTCGGACAAGTCGGCGCAGGCGGTGAGATCGCGAAGCGTCAGGCGGCGGATGGGGGAATGAGCGGGAGAAGGAGTCGACACGCAGGTCAGGCTGTCCGAAGGACCCCCTCGGCGTCCACCCGTTTCGGACCGGACGTACGTGCTTTTGGCCACGCCCGGGTGACCCGTTCCTCAGCCCAGGTCGGGAGCGTGCATGGCCCGCACGCCCTCGATGTTTCCGTCCAGGTAGTGGCGCAGGGACAGCGGAACCAGATGGACGGAGGCAATGCCGACCCGTGTGAACGGCACCCGTACGATCTCGTACTCGCCGGCGGGCTGGTCCACTTCCGGGCCATGCCGCTGGGAGGGGTTCATGGACTCCAGCCGGCAGACGAAGAAGTGCTGCACCTTCACGCCGGTCGCGCCGCCGTCCTCGCCGATGTGCTCCACGGTGTCCACGAAGCAGGGCACCACGTCGGTGATCTTGGCGCCGAGTTCCTCGTGCACCTCGCGGTGCAGAGCGTCGACGACGGTCGCGTCCCCGGGCTCGACCCCGCCACCGGGAGTGACCCAGTAGGGATCGACGCCGGGCTTGGTGCGCTTGATCAGGATCAGGTCATCACCGTCGAGGAGAACGGCACGGGCGGTGCGCTTGACCACGGGTCGGACGGTCATGGGAGAAATGTGGCCCGGCTGGTTCCACGTGAAACATCGCACGCCGCCTCGGTCTCATGCCGCACCCTTCCCCCTCCCTCCTCATCCCTTCTCATCCCTTTTCGCACCTTCGCATCCTTTCTCCTCCCTTGCCCTCCCTTCTTCTCCGCTCAGCACCAGGCGGTGGCCGCCCGCAGCAGCCATTCATGGGCCCGCGCGATGTGCGGCATCGCCAGCGTTCCGGTGCGGACCGCGAGGAAGTAGGTGCGCAGCGGTGGCACCGTCGGCTCGTGCAGGGGCACGATCTCCCCCCGCCCCAGGGCGGCCGTGCACAGATACCGGGGCAGCACCGCGAGCCCCGCGCCCGCCACCACGCAGGCGAGGACGGCACGCAGATCGGGGACGATCACCGTGCCGGCGGCCGCGGGCCGTGCGTCGAAGACCGAGCCCCAGTAGCGGGAGGCGAAGGGAAGCGACTCGTGGACCTCGATCACGGGGACGGTGTCCAGGGCGGGCACGACCGCGCGGCGCGGTGTCGTCTGATCGATCCGCTCGGCCCAGCGTGGAGCAGCGACCAGGACGTGCTCCTCGTCGCACAGCGGAGCCGCCGTGAGTAGTCCGCCGCGGGGCCGGGCCGTGCTGATGGCCAGATCGTGATGTCCGGCGGACAGGCCGTCCAGGGTCTCCTCGGCGGTCCCGAAAGAGGTGCGCAGCGCGAAGCCCTGCCCGTCGTCGCCGGTCAGCCCGGTCAGCCCGGTCAGTGCGGGCAGGGCCCGTTCGGCGATGAACTCCGGTGGCCCGGCCAGATGCAGCGTGCGCAGGGAGAACTCGTCGTCGAGGCCGGTCTCGGTGATCTCCACGAGCGCGTCCAGATGCGGCGCGGCCTTGTGCGCGAGCTCGTCGCCGATGGTCGTGGGTGTCACACCGCGGGCCTGGCGCAGGAACAGGGGCCGCCCCAGCTGCCGTTCCAGCGTGCGGATCTGGGAGGTGACGGCCGGCTGGGAGAGGCCGAGGAGCGCCGCGGCGCGGGTGAAGGAGCCCGCGCGGTGCACGGTCACGAACGTGCGCAGCAACGCCAGATCCATGGCACGCCCACCCCTCTTGGTGCCCTTTCGTACGACCCCCCGGCCCCGCCCAACTATAAATATGTCGATAGGTCTCTGTCGCTACCGTGATTGGACACTGACACAGAGTCAACTAGCCTTGTTCGCGCGGTTCTTCGCGCGCGGAACCGAGGGCGGTCCGAGCCACGAGGGGGGAGGCTCGGACCGCCCGCTGTGCACGGACGGAAGCGGACGGAAGCAGACGGAGACCGCCGGGACTCGCAGGAGACCCGTCAGGGGCCTGCCGGGGACCGGCCGGCGTCCGGGAAGCGGTCAGTGAGCCGGCTCGGCCGACTCGTCCAGCGCCCGCAGCACATCCGCCACCAGGTCCTCGGGGTCCTCCGCCCCGACGGACATCCGGATGAAGCCCTCCGGCACCGCGTCGCCGCCCCAGCGTCCGCGCCGCTCGGCCGTGGAGCGCACCCCGCCGAAGCTCGTCGCGGGGTCCACGAGCCGCAGCCCGTCGAGAAAACGCTCGGCACGCGCACGCGTGGGCAGCGTGAAGGACACCACGCACCCGTAGCGCCGCATCTGCCGTGAGGCGATCTTGTGAGAGGGGTCGTCGGGCAGCCCGGGGTAGCGCAGCCCGGTCACCTCGGGCCGACCGCGCAGCGCCTCGGCGAGAGCGAGGGCGGAGGCGTTCTGCCGGTCGACGCGCAGTTGCAGGGTGGCGATCGAACGGTGGGCGAGCCACGCCTCCATCGGTCCCGGGATGGCACCGACGATCTTGCGCCAGCGGCGCACGGCTGCCATGGCCTCGCCGCCGCGGCCGGCGACGTACCCCAGCAGGATGTCGCCGTGTCCGCTGAGCTGCTTGGTGCCGCTGGCCACGGAGAAGTCCGCGCCCAGCGCCAGCGGCCGCTGCCCGAGCGGGGTCGCCAGGGTGTTGTCCACGGCGACCAGGGCGCCACGCGCGTGTGCCGCCTCGACCAGCCGCCGGATGTCGCACACGTCCAGCCCCGGGTTCGACGGGGACTCGATCCACAGCAGCCGTGCCCCGTCCAGCGCGTCGAGCTGTGCGTCCCCGCCGGTCGGCGCCGTGCGTACCTCGATCCCGTACTCCTGAAGCTGCTCGCGCACCAGGGGCAGCGCCTGGTAGCCGTCGCTGGGCAGTACCACCGCGTCCCCGGCGCGCAGCTGGGAGAAGAGCACCGACGAGATGGCGGCCATGCCGGAGGCGAACGCGAGCGTCTCGACGCCGTCCTGCCCGGGTGCCTCCAACTCGCCGATGGCACGCTCCAGCAGCGTCCAGGTCGGGTTCTCGTCGCGGCCGTAGGTGTACGGGCCCGCGGGGTCGCCCGGCAGATGGAAGTGGGCGGCGAACACCGGTCCCGGAAGTGTCGGTTCATGCTTGACCGGCTCGGGCAGCCCGGCCCGCACCGCACGCGTGCCGTCACCGGCGCCGGTGGGGAAACGGGACTGTTCCCGCGTGCCGTTCGGGTCGTCCGCAGCGGAGTCGTTCATACCGCTCTGCCTTCCTTCGCTTGCTGTCGTCCTGCGGCGAGCGGTGCGCGGTCCGCCGCCCACTGCTCTCTCGGGGCGCTTCCTCGGCCCCTCGGTTCAGTCCTCGTCCGGCAGGACCAGGTTCAGCGCCCAGGAGACGACCGAGACGATCAGGCCGCCCAGGACGGCCGTCCAGAAGCCCTCGACGTGGAAGCTCAGGTTGAGCTTGCCGCACACCCACGACGTCAGCAGCAGCATCAGAGCGTTGACCACCAGGGTGATCAGGCCCAGTGTCAGGATGAACAACGGGAAGGTCAGTACCTTCACGATCGGCTTGACCAGGAAGTTCACCAGCCCGAAGATCAGAGCAACGACGATCAGCGTGCCGGCCTTCTTGGCGGTGCTGTCGCCGGTCAGGGTGATCTTGTCGAGCAGCCACACGGCGACCGCCAGGGCGCCCGCGTTGGCGATCGTCTTGACTACGAAATTCTTCATGTGTCTGATCGTGGCAGACCAGATCGACTACGAGTACGGGCGAGGGCGATGAAGGCATTCCGGCTGGACGAACTGGAGGCGGAACGAGCCGCCAACGAGGGTGCCTACCTTCAGTTCCTACGCGAACGGAACATGTCGGTCGGTCTGTACGCGCTCAACGCGGGCGAGCACGACCCGCAGAAGCCGCACAACCAGGACGAGGTGTACTTCGTCGTGAGCGGCCGCGCCGCGATCACGGTCGGTCTGGAGACCACCGAGGTGGCCCGCGGCAGCGTGGTGTACGTGCCGGCCGGGGTCGCCCACAAGTTCCACCACATCAGCGAGGATCTTCGGGTCCTGGTGGTGTTCTCTCCCCCGGAAGCCTGAGGCGGCGTCTCGGGGTTCCCTAGGGGACCGGTCAGGGCAGGACAAGGGGTGCGAGGGCTCCGCGGGGCGCCCTCCCGGCTCTAGCATCGAGTGCAGAACATCGACAGGGCCCGCACCGGGGAGTGCGGGATGCCGACAGGGCCCGGCACCGCGCCGGCGGAGAGATGAGGACGAGGACAATGCGAGAGATCTTCGCGAGTCTGCCGTGGTGGGTGAAGTGGATCGCGGTGCCCGTCATCGCTCTGGTCGTCTTCGGCGGCGTGATAGCGAGCGTGATCGGCTTCGTGGTCTGGCTGCTGTTCAAGGTGCTGATCTTCGTCGCGCTGGTCGGCGGGCTGATCTACATCGTGCGGAAGTTCATGGCGGGGTCGTCCTCACGCAGCGACTGGTGAGTGCCGGAGGGCGCCGGTGAACCGGTAACGGGAATCGCCGTTTCCCTCGCGGGAGGGAAGTTTCCCGGACAAGCCGTCCGTGTGCGGTGACAGGCGGATAAGGTCCGGGGATCGATGCGGGGGTCGGCCCCCGCGGGCGGCGTACACCCCCATTCGTGTTCCCCGCACGGCTGCCCCCCTCGCGCTACGGGAGTGACCCCTTGGCCACGGTTGACACCGCACCCGCAGAACGGCACGCGCCGCCCGCACCCCGGGGGCCGTCCCGCTCGACGGCCCTCCCGGCGCAGCCGCGTTCGTCGGCCCCCTTGGAACGGCCCAGGGCCACGGTCCCGGAGCAGCCCAGCCCCCAGCAGCCCCCCACCCTCATCGGATCCGTGCAGCGCGCGATGCGCCTGCTGGAGACCGTCGCGCGGCACGAGCACGGAGCGCCCGCCAAGCAGCTCGCCCGTGAGACGGGCCTGGCCCTGCCCACCGCCTACCACCTGTTGCGCACCCTCGTCCACGAGGGCTATCTGCGCCGCGACCGGGGCCTGTTCTTCCTGGGTGAGGCCGCCGAGCGGCTGAGTAGCAGCGGAGCGGCGCAGAAACGTCGCACCACGATTGTCGAGGCGCTCGCCCAGTGGCGGGATTCCATCGGAGCGCCGCTGTACTACGCGATGTACCGCGAGGGCGAGATCGAGCTCATGTGCGTATCCGCCACCGCGGCCATCCCGGCGGTCGAGGAATGGGCCGGCTTCCGCGAGACCGGGCACGCGCACGCGATCGGCCAGTGCCTGCTGTCCCAGCTGGACGACAGGGCCCGCCGCGACCACCTCGACCGCTACCCCGTGCGGTCGCTCACCCCGTACACGGTCCGTGACGAGCACACGGTGCTGCGGCGCCTGGAACGGGCTCGGCCGATGGAGCCGGTGACCGAGCGGCAGGAGTACGCGCTGGGGGCGGTGTGCGCGGCGATTCCCATCACGGTGGGCACCACGGCGGCCGCGATCGCCCTCTCCCTGCCGGCCCATCAGGTGGACCGGCTGCTGCCCGCCGCACGTCGGCTGCAACACGAGGTGGGACGGCGTCTGGGCTCCCTGGCGCTCTCTATCAGTATCTGAAAACTCACTCCTTGTGATCTGATGTGTACGTTCAGCAAGATGCACCATTGTCACGGGATGGATTCCCGGCCAGTCGACGGCAAACAACGGGGTAGCGATGCGCGAGTCCGTACAGGCAGAGGTCATGATGAGCTTTCTCGTGTCCGAGGAGCTCTCCTTCCGCATCCCGGTGGAGCTGCGGTACGAGACCTGTGATCCCTATGCCGTACGGCTGACCTTCCATCTGCCCGGAGACGCCCCGGTGACCTGGGCGTTCGGCCGGGAGCTGCTGATCGACGGGGTGGGGACGCCGTGCGGGGACGGTGATGTGCGCATCTCACCGGCTGACCGCGACTCGCTGAGCGAGGTCCTGATCCGGCTTCAGGTCGGCGGCGACCGGGCGCTGTTCCGCTCCTCGACGGCGCCGCTGGTGGCGTTCCTGGACCGTACGGACAAGCTGGTGCCCCTGGGCCAGGAGGGTGCGCTGGCCGACTTCGACGCCCACCTCGACGAAGCCCTGGACCGCATCCTGGCGGAGGAACAGAGCGCGGGCTGAGGCGTCACGGCAGCGGACGCGGGCGGTGGTGTAGCGCTTCGCCACGGCCTCAGGGGGTGCAGGAACGCTTCGTCGGCCGCCCAAGCGGCCCCCGCACACGGAGTCAGCGCCTGCGGCGCCTGCCCCTTCCACCGCGCGCCGGAGCGGGCAGGGTGGCCTGCGCCGCGGCCTGCGCCCGTCCCGGGCGATCGGCCGAAACCACGAGTGCCGCCAGCGCCGTGGTGACCGGCACGGAGGCGACCAGGCCGATCGAGCCCACCAGCGTGCGCACGATCTCCTCCGCGACGAGCTCACTGGTGGCGACGGTCGTCACGCTGCTCTGCGCGATGGAGAACAGCAGCAGCAGTGGGAGCGCGGCACCCGCGTACGCGAGGACGAGGGTGTTGACGACGGAGGCGATGTGGTCGCGTCCGATGCGGATGCCCGCGCGGTACAGCCCGCGCCAGCCCATCGCGGGGTTGGCCTCGTGCAGCTCCCAGACCGCCGAGGTCTGTGTCACCGTCACATCGTCCAGGACGCCGAGCGAGCCGATGATGACACCGGCGAGCAGCAGGCCGCTCATGTCTATCGACGGATACAGGCCGTGGATCAGACCGGTGCTGTCGTCGGTGTTGCCGGTCAGCGCGGCCCAGCCGATGAACAGCGAGCCCAGGAAGCCGATCAGCATCAGCGAGATCAGCGTGCCGAGCACCGCGACCGAGGTACGGGCGGACAGGCCGTGACACATGTACAGCGCGATCAGCATGATGGCGCTGGCCCCCACCACCGCCACGACCAGCGGGTTCGAGCCCTGCAGGATCGCGGGCAGGACGAAGAGGTTCAGCACCAGGAAGCTGATGGCCAGCGCGACCAGCGCCATGACGCCCCGCATCCGCCCGACGACCACGACGGCGAGTGCGAAGAGACCGGCCAGCAGCGTCATCGGGAAGTGCCGGTTGACGTCGGTGACCGAATACTGCAAGTCCTTGGGTGCCGAGGGCTCGTAGGCGACCACGACCTTCTCGCCCTGGTGCAGCTGCCGGGACTGGTCGGGCTGCACGACCTCGGTGAAGGTACGGCCCTTGTCCTTGCCGGCGTCCACCCGGATCGTGGCCTTCTTGCAGCTCCCGGACTGCTGCTGCTGTGCGGAGGACCCCTCGGCAGTGGAGGTGTCGCCGGTCGGTGTGTCCCCGGAGGCGTTCACCGACCGGCAGCTGACCTCGAGCACCTCGACGACGGTGGCCTGCTGGGTCTGCCGGTCGAAGCCCACGCCGGTGCGCTCGTGCGACGGGGCGCCACCCGGCCACAGCACGACGAGTCCGGCCGCTACCACGGCGGCGAACGGGATGAGGATCGCCGCGATCACCTTGCGGAGGTGCTTCGACACGGGTGCGGCCGGCCCGTGGCTGTGGCTGTGCCCGTGTCCGCCACCGCTTCCCGGACCGTGCCCGGTGCCGTTCCCCGGGCTGTGGCCGGTACTGCTGCCCGGGCCGTGGCCGCCGCCGGTCGCGGGGCCGTGTCCGTGGCCGGCGGCGGTGGCTTCCTGGCCGTGCCGGACGTCCTGTCCGCGTCGGGGTTCGGGCGGCGGATGGGGGAACTGCTCTGTCGTGGTCACCGCCCGATCATCGCAAGAACGGCACAGGCCCACTGTTCACCGCGCCACAAATGACGCTAGCGTGGAGGCACCTTTGCACACGCGGGAGCTCGGAGCACCGGGCTGAGAGGGCGCTGACCTCCGTCTTTGCGATGTTTCACGTGGAACGTGCGATGTTTCACAGGAAACGCCGGCAGACGGATACCGCTGCGTCGACCGCCGAACCTGTTACCGGGTAATGCCGGCGTAGGGAGTAGGTCTCATGACCAACAAGGACGTACGCACGCCTGCCTCCAAGCAGATCTCCAGCGACGCGGAGCGGATCGCTTCCGACGCTTCCGACGGGGAGGCTGGGAAGTCCATCGGCTGGCACAAGGGCTACGTGGAGGGCTCACGCCCCGATCTGCGAGTGCCGGTCCGTCAGGTGCACCTCACCAACGAGCAGTCCGTCACGCTGTACGACACCTCCGGCCCGTACACCGATCCACTCGTGGGCACCGATGTCCGCAGGGGCCTGCCGCCGTTGCGGGAGAACTGGATCGTGGCCCGCGGCGACACCGAGGAGTACGCCGGCCGTCCCGTCCGCCCCGAGGACGACGGGATCAAGCACACCTCGCCACGCGGCGGTCTGCGCAACCTCGACGCGGTGTTCCCGGGACGGCCGCGCCAGCCGCGTCGCGGTCGCGACGGAGGAACGGTGACGCAGCTCGCCTACGCGCGCCGCGGGGAGATCACGCCGGAGATGGAGTTCGTGGCCATCCGGGAGAACGTTGCTCCCGAGACCGTCCGCGAGGAGATCGCGGCGGGCCGCGCGGTGCTGCCGGCCAACGTCAACCACCCGGAGATCGAGCCGATGATCATCGGCAAGCGGTTCCTGGTGAAGGTCAACGCCAACATCGGCAACTCCGCGGTGACCTCTTCCATCGAGGAGGAGGTGGAGAAGATGACCTGGGCGACCCGCTGGGGCGCCGACACGGTCATGGACCTCTCCACCGGCCGCAACATCCACACCACCCGTGAGTGGGTGCTGCGCAACTCCCCCGTCCCGATCGGCACGGTCCCGCTCTACCAGGCCCTGGAGAAGGTGGACGGCAAGGCCGAGGAACTGACCTGGGAGATCTACAAGGACACCGTCATCGAGCAGGCCGAACAGGGCGTGGACTACATGACCGTCCACGCCGGGGTACGCCTCGCTTACGTGCCGCTGACCGCGAACCGAAAGACCGGCATCGTCTCGCGCGGCGGCTCGATCATGGCCGCCTGGTGCCTGGCGCACCACAAGGAGTCGTTCCTCTACGAGAACTTCGAGGAGCTCTGCGAGATCCTCGCGGCCTATGACGTCACGTACTCGTTGGGCGACGGACTCCGGCCCGGTTCGATCGCGGACGCCAACGACGAGGCGCAGTTCGCGGAACTGCGCACGCTCGGGGAACTCGGCCGGATCGCCAGGCGTTTGGACGTACAGACCATGATCGAGGGCCCGGGGCACGTCCCGATGCACAAGATCAAGGAGAACATCGACCTTCAGCAGGAGATCTGCGATGAGGCTCCGTTCTATACGCTCGGCCCGCTGACGACGGACGTCGCCCCGGCGTACGACCACATCACCTCCGGCATCGGCGCCGCGATGATCGCCTGGTGGGGCACGGCCATGCTCTGCTACGTCACGCCCAAGGAGCACCTGGGCCTGCCCAACCGCGACGACGTCAAGACCGGCGTCATCACCTACAAGATCGCCGCCCACGCGGCCGACCTCGCCAAGGGGCACCCGGGCGCGCAGGAGTGGGACGACGCCCTGTCCGACGCCCGCTTCGAGTTCCGGTGGGAGGACCAGTTCAACCTCTCCCTCGACCCGGACACGGCAAGGGAGTTCCACGACGAGACGCTCCCGGCGGAACCCGCCAAGACGGCCCACTTCTGCTCGATGTGCGGCCCGAAGTTCTGCTCGATGAAGATTAGTAGAAGCATCACAGAGCGATTCGGTCCTGGTGGGGCTGTGACCAGCGAAGATGAGGTGGCTACCGGAATGCTCGCCAAGTCCGCCGAGTTCGCGGCGCAGGGTAACCGGCTGTATCTGCCAATTGCGGACTGATCTTCTGACGTCTCAGCGTCTCCCGGCACAGACTCCGGGAGACGCTCGCGTCATCGACGAAATCACCGTCAGCACCTCTCAGGGACGCCGCACCGGCGCCTACCGCCTCGTCACGACCCTGACCGATCCCCGCACCCACCCCGCAGCCGAGCTGATCAGGCTCTACCACGAGCGATGGGGTGCGACACGAAGTCGCACGAGATTGAGTGAATTACCTGATTGGAGGATCGACTTGATGTCGACAGCGTAGTTCCGGGCCAGTGCTCAAGGCCCGTCCCCACTTCGACATGCGTCGCCGGTAACGGCGGGGTATGAAGCTCGAAGGAGAAGCCCAAGGGCCCCTGTTCCATCCGGGGGTTACAGGCAAGGGGAAGACCGGACGGGTGAACGCAAGTGAACCCCTGATGATGCCTCGTGATCGTGGGCCCCGCCGATGGATTGCTTCAGCGGGGTGCAGGACTGGCCGCTGAGAAGCGGCAGGCGCCGGCTGAAGACCCAACGTCAGCCGGGAGAGCATCGCCGTCCCGGAGTTTAGGGGGCACCCACCCCGGTCGTATCTCACTCGTGTGGAACGTGGAAACCCCGC
>NZ_JBIVPK010000019.1:0-141811 GCF_044754605.1 Streptomyces sp. NPDC093064 | reverse complement strand
CCTCCCATGAGTCCGGTGAGGTGCTGATCCCGATGCGGGAAGGGGCGATCACCCCGGAGCACTTCCGTACCGAACTCGGCGACGTCATCACCGGCCGGGCTCCCGGGCGGCGTTCCGGGGACGACGTCACGCTCTACAACTCGGTCGGGGTCGGCATCCAGGACGTGGTGGCGGCCCGGCTCGTCGTCGACGCCGCCCGCCGCCAGGGCATCGGCACCGAAGTACACCTGTCCTGACCGGCTGGGGGACCCAGCGGGCACCGACCCGCACGGGCCGGGCGGCGGACCGAGTGGAGGGATCGCCGCCGCCCGACCCGGTGAACGGATCTCATGGCGGCGGCCCGCCCGCCGCCATGAGACCACATACATGGCGAACGGACGCCGCAAGGCACCACCCACCCACCCACACTGCGGCCAGTACAACTCGCTGCTCCCACACGGCCGTCACCACCACTGACCGAGCCGTGCCGCGGATCCAGGACCGGCCACGACCAGCCGGATGCGACAACCGAGGCCCAGGCCCCTGACCGGCCGGCCGATCACAGCAGGTTTCTCCAGGCCTCCACCGCGGTCGAGCGGCACGTCTTTCGAGGCCGCCTCGACGTCAAGCGTCACCGTCAACCATTTCGTACCACAACCCGAGTTGTCGGGGGACCTCCGGCGGAACGTGGCCATGACGACTACGACAAAGGAGCAGAAATCAGTGTCAGCGGATACCGTGAATCCTCTCAACGACGGCGACGTCGCCGGGAACGAAGCACAACTCATGGATGCGGCCTTCGCGTTGCATCGCGGCGGCAAGATGGCCGTCGAGCCGACCGTGCCGGTGCGGGACAAGGACGACCTGTCCCTGGCCTACACACCGGGCGTGGCCAAGGTGTGCTCCGCGATCGCGGAACAGCCCGGGCTCGTCCACGACTACACCTGGAAGTCCCAGGTGGTGGCGGTGGTCACGGACGGCAGCGCGGTGCTCGGGCTCGGCGACATCGGGCCGGAGGCGTCGCTGCCGGTCATGGAGGGCAAGTCCATCCTCTTCAGGCAGTTCGGCGGGGTGAACGCCGTGCCCATCGCGCTGGACTGCTGGGAGATCGTCGAAACCGTCGCCCGGCTCGCGCCGTCCTTCGGCGGGGTGAACCTGGAGGACATCTCCGCTCCCCGCTGCTTCGAGATCGAGCGCAGGCTTCAGGAGCGCCTGGACATTCCGATCTTCCACGACGACCAGCACGGCACGGCGGTCGTCACGCTCGCCGCGCTCCGCAACGCGGCGAAGCTGACGGGACGTTCGCTCGGCGAGCTGCGCGCCGTGATCTCCGGCGCGGGCGCGGCAGGGGTCGCCATCTCCAAGATCCTGGTCGAGGCCGGCATCGGCGATGTCGCGGTGTGTGACCGCAAGGGCATCATCAGCCACGACCGCGAGGACCTGACCGACGTCAAGCGCGAGCTGACGGGTCTCACCAACAAGGCGGGACTGTCCGGCCCCCTGGCGAACGCGCTCGAGGGCGCCGACGTTTTCATCGGCGTCTCGGGCGGCACCGTACCCGAGCCGGCGGTCGCGTCGATGGCGAAGGACTGCCTGATCTTCGCCATGGCCAACCCGGACCCGGAGATCCACCCGACTGTGGCGCACAAGTACGCCGCCGTGGTGGCCACCGGCCGCAGCGACTTCCCGAACCAGATCAACAACGTGCTGGCCTTCCCGGGCATCTTCGCGGGCGCACTTCAGGTGCGCGCCTCGCGGATCACCGAGGGGATGAAGCTGGCGGCGGCCGAGGCGCTGGCCGCAGTCGTGGCCGCCGAACTGAGCGCGGACAAGGTGATCCCGTCGCCGTTCGACGAGCGGGTCGCGCCGGCGGTCACCGCGGCGGTCGCCGAGGCGGCCCGCGCGGAGGGCGTCGCCAGGAGGTAGGCCTCCGGCCCGACCAGCCACCACATCAGCTCCACCACATCGGTTCCAGACAAACGCACAGGCAGAACAACTGTCCTGGCGTCCGGACGCTACGGCACCTCAGGGCGGTCACGCCGACCGCGGACCACCCGCCGAAGCTCCTCATCGCGAACACGTCGATCAGAACGCTGCTAGCCCTCATCGTCCCGACGCCGTGATCCACACCGCGCCGGGGTTTGGCCCGACCTTCACGGAGCCTCACATGAGCATGGAAAGCTACGACACCACGGCACCCTCGCAGGGGGGCCTCTCCGCGGTGATGGAACGCATCGGCTGGACCCGCGCCCACTGGGCAGTGGTGATCATGGTCCTCGCCGGGATGTTCTTCGACGCGCTGGAGCAGGACACCACCGGAGCGATCACCGAAGGCCTCAAAGCCAGCTTCGGGATGGACACGTCCGATCTGGCGTTCCTGAACACCATCATGATCATCGGCGGTCTCGTCGGCCGACTCGGCACCGGATACCTCGCCGACCGCAAGGGCCGGCGGTACGCGCTCTCGTTCAACCTGGTGCTGTACACCCTCGGCGGACTCCTCAGCGCCGCGGCGCCGAACCAGTTCCTGCTCGAGGTGTCACGGTTCATCGTGGGCATCGGGCTCGGTGGCGAGTTCACCGTCGGCCTGGCGCTCGTGGCCGAGATGGTTTCCACGAAGTACCGGGGCACGGTGGCCGCGTCGCTGAACATCGGCTCCGGTGGTGTGGGCAACTTCGTCGCCTTCGGCCTCTTCCTGGTCGTTCTCGGCCCCCTCAACGACATGCTCGGCGGCACCTCGATGAGCTGGCGCTGGCTCTACGTGCTCCTCGCCGTGCCCGCGCTGCTCGTCGTCTTCATCCGCAGATACATGCCCGAGTCCCCGCGGTTCCTGCTGTCGAAGGGGCGAGTCGAGGAGGCCAACGCGGCCCTGACCGTCATGGCCTCGGGCCGGCTGACCCTCAAGCTTCAGGGCACTCCGACGCCGTATCTCACCGAGGCGGATATCCCGGACGTCGTCGGCGAGTCGGTGCCGCTCAAGTCGTTGCTCTCCAGCACCTCACTGAAGCGCACCGCCGCGATCGGGGCCGCGTCCTGGATGTCCTTCGGCGGCCAGATCACCCTGCTCGTACTGATGCCCACGATCCTGGTCACCCAGGGCTACAGCATCAGCGACAGCCTGGCGTTCACGATGACGATGAACTTCGGCAGCCTGCTCGGTGCCTGCGCCGCGGCCTACTTCGCGCAGCGGCTCGGCCGGCGGACCACGGTCATCGGGGCCGCCGTACTCGGCTGCGCGGCAGCCGTGGCCTTCGCGCTCTTCGCGAAGGGCGTCGCGCTGATCCTGATCCTCGGGGCCACCTTCCAGTTCTTCGCGCTGCTGCTCAACAGCACGCTCGCGGCCTGGTCGCCCGAGGTCTACCCGACCGAGGTCCGCGCACTGGGCACCTCGATCGTCAACGGCATCGGCAACGTCTCCGGCGCGGTGATGCCCCTGATCGCGGTTCCGATCTTCCACGCCTACGGCATGTCCGGCGTCTTCCTGATGCTCGCCTCGATGTACGTCGTGCTGGCGATCTCGGCCCGGTTCGCACCGGAGACGTACCGGCTGTCGCTGGAGGAGATCAACCGGAGCCAGGTCTGATCCACGTGAGCCCACCGCGCTCGACGCCGCTGGAGCCACAACAAGGAAGGAAAGAGATGAGACAGTACAGCGTCCCGGTCGACTACCGTCGCATGGAGTCGCTCCTGCGCGACTTCGAACCCAGCTTCGAGTTCGAACCGGCCGAGCAGATCACCGAGGACGAGTACGCCGACCGCATTGAACGGATCCGGCGGGACGCCACTGTCGCCGGATACGACGCGACTCTGGTGCACAGCAGCCTGGTGGGCTGGTACCACACGTCCAACCCGTTCCTGCGTTACATCTGCGACTGGATGCGCGAGGGAGTGCTGGTCATTCCGACCGACGCCGACCAGCCGCTCGAACTGCTGTCGTTCTGGACCGAGTCGGCCGTGGTACCGCCGGGTGGCGAACCGCTGCTGGTGGGTGAGATCTGGCAGATCTCACCGTTCGGCCGCGAGAGCGTCAACCGGCCCGGTTCGCCCCTCGACAAGACGGTGGAGGCGTGCGCCGCGATCCTCCGCCGTCTCGGGGCCGAGGGCGGCCGGATCGGCACCCTGGGCGACGACACCGCACGGACCTTCTGGGCCGCGCTCAGCGCGGCCATGCCGACAACCGGCTTCCAGGACGCGACCGACATCGTGCTCAGGATGCAGCGTGTCCGTTCGGCCGCCGAGATCGCGATCATCAGGTCGGCCGGCCAGCTGATCGACATCGGTTACGAGGCCGCCTGCCACGTCACCCGCCCGGGCGTCACCGACTACGAGGTCTACGCGGCCTTCTCCTACGCGCAGATGGCCAGAGGCGGGGAGACCGGCGACGGCTACCAGATCGGCGTCAACCGGTACGGGACGCACTGCGGAAAGCCCTACGGCCACGTCGTACAGAACGGAGACCTGCTCAACCTCTACATCTCCAACGTCACCTATCTCGGCTACTGCGCCCAGGCCGCCCGGATGATGGTGATCGGCTCCGCCACGGCGAAGCAGGAGGAAGTGCTCGAGATGACGGTCGACGCGGTCCGTCGCGCCGAGCAACTCATCAAGCCGGGCGCCAAGTTCAGCGACCTCCACGACGCGGCGTTCGACGCCTACGTCGAGCGCGGCTACCTGACCTCCAAGGAGACCAGGACGATGCCGTTCAACTGGGAGGCCATGCCGGACGGTTCCCCCCGGCGCGTACGGCGCGAATACGTGCCGGACGCGGACTGGGAGGCCCAGGGCCGCCGGCTGATGCACGTCTATCCCGCGGCTCCGGGGCCGCACAACCCGAACCTCGGTCACGCCATCGGGATGCCGAAGCTGCCGCAGTACAACGTGGCGTCCCACAACACCGACCGGATGGAGCCGGGGATGGTCTTCGTCCTTCACGCGCAGTGGGTCGACCCGCTCGTCGCCGGCTCCAACCTCGGTGACCTCTACGTCGTCACGAACGACGGCTTCGAGAACCTCACTTGCCGCACCAGTGTCGAACCGTACCGGGTCAGCGAGTAGTTCGGCGCCTCTCTTCCCGCACACCAACAACCAACACGGAGCAAATCAGTGGAAAACCTGAACGTCAGCGCGACCGCCCACGGCTCCAACTACCTGCCCGAGTACGTCGCCCGCGAGCACGGCATCTTCGCCGACCATGGGCTGAAGGTTCCGTACGAGCCGCGCAGCCCGTGGGACGGTGTCATGCACGACCTCGCGGACGGCACCGCGGACGTCGCACTCGGCGGCCTGTGGGTGCCGGCGATGTACGCGGGCAACGGCCGTGACTTCGTGGCGGTCTGCCAGCTGAACGACCGCTTCCCGATGAGCATCGTGACCCGGGAACCGATCGCCGACTTCGAGCTGTCCTGGCTCACCGGCAAGACCGTTCTCGCGCCGGGACAGGGAGGCACCGCGCCGGCGGAGTTCACCCGAGGACTGATGCGCGAGGCCGGGCTCGATCCGTGGCAGACGCGCTTCGCGCACGACCTGTCCACGCAGATGCTGCGCGAGCTGTTCCTCGGCGGTCTGGGCGACGCGTTCATCGCCGACCTCGGCACCGCCACCGAACTGGAGCACGCGGGTCAGGGCCACATCGTCTACCGGCACGCGGAGCGCGGCGGGCGGATGCCGAACAGCGTCTACTACGTCCTGCGGGAACGTCTGGAGGAACTCACCCCGAAGCTCGTCCCGTTCGTCCGGTCGATCGACCAGGCCATGGGGCTGCTGCGTACCGGGGACGCCGGCGACCTCGGTTCGCTGTTCAGCAGCGAGTGGCCCGGAGCGGACCCCAAGGTCCTCGCCGAGGTCACCGCGGAACTGGTGGAGAACGGGACCTGGGCCACGGTCCGCGTGGACCGTGACGCCTGCGACCGGTGGACAGGGATCCTGCACGATGCCGGACTGACGGCGGCGCCGGTGGCCTACGAGTCGATCGTGGACACCCGGGCGGTGGACGCGGTCGCGTAGGAAGCGGCCGGATCCGGGGGCGCGGGGCTGTACCGGGCCGGCCGCAGCCGGGACGGCAGACGGCACCCGCCGGGTGCGGAACGGATGTTCCGCACCCGGCGGTCGTCGGTGCGTTCACTGTGAGGCGTCGGCCGTTTCACGGTCCTGCTCCCGGCCGCGTCCCCGGCCGGGGATGCCGACGGCAGCGGACGGAGGGCTGCCCGGGGCGGGTGGATACCCTGACCACCATCAACGGCGAAGCAGGACAACAGGGGTGGGGCGCGACACGGTGGTGAACGGAAAGGATCCAGTCAGGGCGTTCGCTGTAATCGCCGGCGGGATGCCGGCCGGGACGAAGTGTCCTTGTGCGACGAGTTCCGGGAACACCTCGGCAAGGGCCGGGCGTTGAGGACCGACGGAATACATCCGCCGGGTGACGCCCCGGCCGGACCGGACCCCACGGACGCGTCCCTGCTCACCCAGCTCGGCCTGAGCCCCCGGGAGAGCGCCGTCTACCGGCTCCTCGTCGACCGGCCCGACAGTGATCCCGCCGCGCTGGCAGACCGGTCGACGGGCCCGGCCGCCGAGGTGGCGCGCGCCCTCGACATCCTGGTCGAGCGTGGCCTGGCCAACGCCGACCGCACCGACGAGAGCGCCCCGCGCTACCGCGCCGCCTCGCCGGTGCTCGCCCTCGGCCCGCTCCTCGAATCCCGCCGCACCGCGCTGTACCGCGTCGAATCCCTGGTCGCCGACCTCGCCGAGCGGCACCGCTCCGCCCAGGCCCATGCCACGGGCGCGCCCATCGAGGTGCTGTCGGGTGCCGCGGCGATCCGGCGCAGACTGCTCCTGATGCAGGACCAGGCCGTCGGCGAGGTGTGTACCATGCTGCCGCTGCGACGCGTGCCCGCGGTGCTCACCTTCGAGGAGAACCACGACGAGGTCGAGCACGAGATGGCCCGGCGCGGCGTCGTCATGCGCAGCGTCCTCGAGCGTGACTGGCTCGAAAGTCCCGCAACCGCCTCCGCGTTGGCCTCCTACGTGGCCGAGGGCCAGCACATCGTCGTCGCCGACAAGGTGCCCATCAAGCTGATCATCGTCGACCGGCGCATCGCCCTGCTGCCCCTCGACCCGGAGCGCGAGGGCGAACCCGTGGCGCTCGTCGTGCACCGCACCGGGCTGCTCACCGCGCTCGGCTCGCTCTTCGACGAGTACTTCGAGAAGGGCTGGCGGCTGCGCGCCGCCGATACCGGTCCCGGCCCGGACGGTCCCGGCAAGTCCCGGCTCGACGCCATCGACCGGCAGATCGTCGCCTTGCTGCACGTCGGCCTCACCGACGCGGCCATCGCCCGCCAGCTCGGCATGGGCCACCGTACCGTCCAACGCCGCCTGCACGCCCTCATGGAGGAGGTCGGCGCCGCCACCCGCTTCCAACTGGGCTGGCATGCCGCCCGGTCCGGCTGGCTGGACGAGACACCCGCGAATCCACCGGAATCCCACCACGGTTGAGGCGCATTTGCGCCACGGCACATTTGCGTCGGGGCTGATCTCTTGTACGCGGAACGGGCCGTACCGAAACATCGAGGCCACCGAGCGCGTGGGACCGTGCACCCCGCGTACAGGTGCGATTCACGTATCCGTGCAAGATGGAGAGGTTCCCGTGTTCCCCATGAGGACAAGAGGTCTCCGCCGGGCTCTGGCCACCGGAGTGGTTGTCGCGGCCACCGGAGCGTCGCTGCTGGTCACACCGGCCTGGGCCGAGGACGGGGCACCGCAGCCCGCGAACGTCACCGCCGACCAGGTACCGGTGGCGCCGGCCATGACCGAGGGCCTGGACAAGGCCACCCGCAAGGGGAGCCCCGCCGAGGCGGCCCGCGCGCACCTCGAGGCCCATCAGGACAAGTACAAGGTCCCGGTCTCCGACCTGCAGACCCTGAAGACCACCAAGGTCGGCAAGCAGGCCACGGTCCGCTTCCGGCAGAAGCACGACGGGGTGCCGGTCTTCGGCGCCGAGTACGCGGTGCAGACCGAGCCGGCCGACGGTGGCCAGAAGGTCCTCTCCGCCACCGGCACGCTGTACACCGACCTCACCGTCTCCACCACCCCGAAGGTCACCGAGGCCACCGCCAAGCAGCGGATGTTCTCGCTGGACGCGCGCCTGGGCACCGTCCGGGGCGCCAAGACCGCCGAGCACGGCCTCGTCGTCCTGCCCAACTCCCATGGCGGCGCGCTGACCTGGCACTTCACCGTGACCGGCGCCAGGGCTGACGGCAGCCCGGTGCGCCAGGAGGTGTACGTCGACGCGAACGTCGGCGGCATCACCCTGTCGTACAACAACATCGACGCGGCCGACGCCGCTCCCGTGACGGCGACGGGTGTGCGCGTGGACGGCAGTGAGGTGCAGCTGAACGCCAACCAGGAGGCGGACGGCTCGTACACCCTGGCCGACTCCACCCGCGACATGTACGCGCGGACCGGTGGCCAGATACGCACCTACGACGCGCAGCGCAAGAACTACACGCTCGTCGCGGGCGGCCCGGTCACCGGCGACGTCCCGCTGGTGAAGTCCTCCACCGACCGCTTCGACGGCGCGAACACCACCTCCGGCGCGGTCGACGCCCACGTCAACGCCGTCAAGGTCTACGAGTACCTCAAGAACCAGCTCGGCCGCGACGGCGTCGACGGCAAGGGCGGCAGCATCTACTCGGTCGTCAACGTCGCCAGCAACGGCAAGGACTACGCCAACGCCTTCTGGGACGGCTCCAAGATGGTGTACGGCCACATGAACGGCGTGCCGCTTTCGGTGGGCCTGGACGTGGTCGGCCACGAGATGACGCACGGCGTCACCGAGCACGCCGCCGGACTCGTCTACCTCAACCAGTCGGGCGCCCTCAACGAGGCCATCTCCGACTACTTCGGCAACGCCATGGAGACCGCCGACAAGGGCATCGCCATGAGCGACCCCACGTCCGGCCTGGTCGGCGAGTACCTCTGCAACGGCACCAAGCCGCTCAAGGACTGCGCCCTGCGCGACCTGAACGACGGCCGCAACGCGCAGAAGGACTACATCCCCATCACGCTCGACAGTGACAACGGCGGAGTGCACTCCAACTCCACCATCGTCGGCGGCGCGCTGTGGGACATGCGCAAGAGCATCGACACCAAGCTCGCGGACCAGATCATCTACCGGGCCGCGGAGAACTACCTCACCCCGCTGTCCGGCTTCACCGACATGCGCAACGCGGTGACCCTCGCCGCGAAGTCCATGAAGGTCTCCACGGCCGACCTCGCCGCGATCAACAACGCGTTCGACGCCCACGGCATCGAGCAGGGCTGGGAGCAGAAGGGCGGCACGCACGACGGCACCACCATCGGCGCCAACGTCCTGCCCGCCTACGAGGTCTACGGCGGCGTCGACGAGCAGGCCGCCCAGATCAACGGCGACGTCTACGCCATCAGCCACGGCGACGCCATCGCCTGGGACCAGGGCGGCGCCGCGTTCGGCATCACCGTGGGCCGCTTCTCCAAGAACCCGCAGCACGAACTGGCCCAGAAGGACGCCTACCTGCTCGACCCGTCCCTCGACAGCGACCGCGTCGTCTTCACCCGGATCGCGGCCGACGGCGTCGGCGTCTACCAGTCCGGCGACAAGGGCCAGGGTGAGATCAAGAAGCTGGTCGACGAGCCGGGCGTGGACGAGACCGAGCCGGTCACCGAGAACGGCGCCCTCGCCTACATCCGCACCACCTCCGACGGCGAGCAGGACGTCATGCTCCGCAAGGCCGACGGCACCACGGTCAACGTGACGCCCCAGCCCGGCACCAAGGCGTCCCGCCTCGCCATGAAGAACGGCACCATCGCCTGGGCCGGCGGTGACGGCACGTACCTCTACCTCTACGACATCGCCACCGGCACCACGCAGAACAAGCGGATCGGCGGCTTCCTGTTCAACTACATCTCGGACATCCAGCTCACCTCGGACCGCGTCTTCTACCGCGTGACGAACGGCTTCCTGATCCCGAGCACCACGCTGGGCTCGGCGCCGGTCAACGACGTGAACCAGATGGCGAACCTGCGCTACCCGTCGAGCCTCTACGTCGCCCAGTTCTCCGTGAACGACAACTACCTGGCGTACTCGACGTACACCATCTGGGGCTCCCTCGGCTCCTGGGACGGTCCCACGAAGGTGAAGGTCGCCAAGACCTCCGACGTGCTGGCAGGCCTGAACAACTTCAGCCGCGTCTCCTGCTCCTCCGGCTCGCAGCTGGCCCCGTCCCTCGGTGACGGCCAGCGCGCCGTCTGGCTGGACACCACGGCCGCCACGACGGACGTCGTGACCCGCGAGACGTTCGCGAACACCTGCGCCTAGCCTCGACGGCAGTACGGCACTGAGGGCGGCCACCGGTTCGACCGGTGGCCGCCCGTGTCGTGCCGATCGACCGGTTGAGGCGGCGCCTGACCGCTGCCGCGTCGGCCCGCGCGCGTGGGCCGGCCCAGGACGACTCCGGCCAGGACGAGTGCCAGCCCGCACAGTTGCCGGACCGTCAGCACTTCTCCGGCGACCACTGTGCCGAGCAGTACGCCCGTAACAGGGTTGAGCAGCCCGATCAGTCCCACCGTCCCCGCGGGCAGGTGCCGCAACCCTGCGAACCAGGCGGTGAAGGCCAGGGCGGTGGCGACCAAGGCCACGTAGCCGAACGCGAGGAGCGCCGGTGCGTGGAGCGCGGGCGGAGGCCCCTCCGCCACCGCGGCGACCGGCAGCAGGAACAGACCTCCGGCGGTGAGCTGCCAGGCGGTCGAGGCGAGCACGTCGGCACTGGCGCTCCACCGCTTGGCCAGGATGTGGCCGAAGGCCGACACGAGCATGGCCGCGGCCGAGGCGAGGACGCCGGGCACGCTCACCCCCTCCGCCGCCGTGAGCAGCATGAGACAGACCCCGCCGAGCCCGATCGCGGCGCCGGCCAGGTGCGAGATGCCGGGCCGCTCGGACACCAGGACCCAGGCGAGGAGCATCATCGCCAGCGGGGACACCGCCATGACGGTCGAGGCGACGCTCGTCGGCAGCAGTTGGGAGGCGGCGTAGACGAGCACGAAGAACACGCTCACGTTGAGCAGCCCGAGCACGGCCGACCGCCACCACCAGGCGCCGCGTGGCCGCTGCCGGCACAGGGCCAGCAGGACGAGCCCTGCGGGCAGCGCCCGCAGGGCGGCCCCGAAGAGCGGGCGGTCCGCCGGCAGGAACTCGTGGGTGACGAAGTAGTTGGTTCCCCAGGCCACCGGCGCGACCGCGGTCAGAGCCACCCAGCGTATATTGGTTTCCATGGAAGGTAATATAGCTTCCATGGAAGCTACTATGGTGTCCATGGACGATCCGCAACCGCTGGACCGCGTAGCCCGCATCCAGGCCGACTGGCGCCGCGAACGACCCGACGTCGACATCACCCCGCAGGGAGTGATCGGCCGACTGCACCGCCTGGCCGGCCGGCTCACCGAGGAGCTCTGCCTCGTCTACGGCCGCTACGGTCTCGGCGAGGGAGAGTTCGACGTCCTGTGCGCACTGCGCCGTGCCGGCGAGCCCTACGAAAGGGCACCCGGCGAACTCGCCGCGTACACCATGGTCACCACCGGTGCGATCACGAAGAGGGTCGACCGTCTCGAACAGGCCGGACTCGTCACCCGCCGCCGTTCCGCCGACGACCAGCGCGGGCGGATCGTCGCCCTCACCCGACCCGGCCGAGAACTGATCGACCGCGCGTTCACCGACCACATGCGCAACGAACGCCGGCTCCTGGATCTGCTGACGCCCACCGAGGCCGGGACACTCGAAACGCTGCTCACCACCTGGCTCTCCCGCATGGAGGATCCGCGCCCTTCCGACGGCAGCGAATGACCCGCCGCGTCCCGGGCGGCCGTGTCACGCAGGAGGTGACGGGTACCTGGAGCGGGCCAGATGTCCTCGCCACACTCGGGAGGGAAGGCACGTGCTCTCCGACAAGTCCCGCCCCGTCATCACCGTCACGCTCCCCGTGGTCGCCGACCGTATCGGTGAAATCGCCCAGCGCTTCTACCAGCATCTGTTCTCCGAGCATCCCGAACTCCTCGACGGCGTCTTCAACCGCGGCAACCAAGCGCACGGCCATCAGCAGCAGGCCCTGGCCGGCTCGGTGGCCGCGTTCGCGACGACCCTGGTGGAGACACCGGAACGGGTGCCGGAGCAACTGCTGCGCCGGATCGCCCACAAGCACGCCTCGCTCGGCATCCGCCCGGACCAGTACCAGATCGTCCACGACCACCTGATGTGGGCGATCGGAGACGTCCTGGGCGACGGGGTCACCGAAGACGTCGCCGCGGCCTGGGACGAGGTGTACTGGCTGATGGCCAACGTCCTGATCAACCAGGAGCGCGGCCTCTACAGCGCCCGCGGGGTCCGGCCGGAGACGGTCTGGCGGGACTGGCGGGTGGAGCGGAAGATCAAGGAGACCGACGACGTGGTCACCTTCGTGGTCGAGCGGATCGACGACCGCCTGGTGAAGACCTCACTGCCGGGCCAGTACGTCACCGTCCGGATGCGGATGCCCGACGGGAAGCTCCAGCCGCGCCAGTACAGCCTGACCCGCGCCGACGACGGCGAGCACCGCCAGTTCTCGGTGAAGCGGCTGCGTGGCGAGGGGGGCGACCCCGACGGCGAGATGTCGGCGTTGCTGCACGACTCCGTCGGGGTGGGCGACGTTCTGACGCTGTCGCTGCCGTACGGCGACGTGGTGCTCGACGACTCGGGACGGCCGGTGGTGTTCGCCAGCGCGGGCATCGGGATCTCTCCCATGGCGGGCATGCTGTCGCACCTGGTCACAGCGGACTCCGGGCTGTCGATCACCGTTCTGCACGCCGACCTCGACGAGGCGTCCTTCCCGCTGCGGCGGCAAGTCGTCAACGACGTGCTGGCGCTGCGGGACGCGCGGATGTACCTCTGGTACGAAAAGGACGCACACAGCCTCGAACCGGTGAACGGGGTCTTCGAGGGCCTGATGGACCCGACCGCCGTCGACATCTCCGGCGACGCCCTCTACTACCTGTGCGGTCCGTTGTCCTTCATGCAGGCCGTACGAAGCCGGCTGATCGAGCACGGCGTCGCCCCGCACGACATCCAGTACGAGGTCTTCGGCCCCGACCTGTGGCAGGCCGACCTGGACTGACCGTCATACCCCGCTCCGGGGCTGGAACCGAATCAACGGTGACACCGTCGAAGGGCCAACTGAGCTTACGGGGGGCCATTCATGACGAGAACACGCACGCATCTGCTCGTCGTGTCTGCTGGGCTTGTCCTCGCCGCGGTCGGCTGCGGGACAGGGCCTGCACCGGCCGCCGAAGGGGCTGCCCAGGTAAGGCAAGCCCGATGGCCCGAACCGGACCGGTACTCCTTCCGCCTTCTCTCCGAGTCCGGAGAACGGGGCGACCTCGGGGAGTACCGGATCACGGTGGTGAACGGCAAGGTCGTCAAGGCGATCGGCCTCGACGAGCCGGCCCGGCGTACCGTCGAGGACAATCCACAGAACGTCCCGACCCTGGGCGGTCTCCTCACCAAGGTCCAGGAGGCACGCGCAGGCCACGCCGATGTCGCCCGTGCAGTATTCGCCGCAGACGCCCACCCCACCGAGGTCCACATCGACTGGCAGAAGAACGCCATCGACGACGAGGCCGACTACTACATCACTGAATACCGCGAACTCCCCTGACCGCCCACTGCCTGACCGACCGCCGGCCCGCACGAACACGTTGCAGCAGTTGGTGTCCTGAGTCGGAGATTCGTCGTTGGTCTGGTGTGAGTCGTCCTGGACCGAAGATCCCGCCGGTGGTGCTGAGCGATGCCGAGCAGGAGATGTTGCAGTCGTGGGTGCGTCGTCGTTCAGAGTTCTCGCTACGCGCTCACGGACCGGCGCATCCGAGGCATCCGGTTGCCCATGCTCGTCCGCAATGGCGGCGTCGGACTGGTCGGGCTCACTCATCATTCGGCCCACTGCTCCCGTGTCGGACCGTCAGATCGTAGCGGCTCCGACGTAGAGGTCCTGGTTGGCCGTCGTCGCCGACGACCAGCTCGCGCACGCTGTGCCCGTCCAGACGGGCGGGTGCGGGTCACGCCTGCTCGCTGTCGGCGGGCTCGGCGGCTTTCAGCGCGGCGCGGTGACCGAAGAGGGAGTGCCTGCCCCTCCCCAACCGGCGTCGTAGATTTCTCTTTGTTGCCAGCCGTGGACACACCCGTCGGGTGCGCTTGGCGTTGGGGGCAGGTAGCGGCCGACGCGGCCCAGGGCTCCTACCTCGGAGACCAGGACCATTGGCGCCCCGAGGGGTTCCCGGAACCCTGCACGCGATACCGGCCGTCCCCGATCGGCACGGACCGTTGCCGCATCACCGTGGCAATGGCATCCGGCCCATTCCGCTCCGACCACGTCACGTCCACCAGGTTCGCGTCGGTCAGACAACACCCCTGCGCCGCCTGAACCGCACAGAACGGGAAAGGGGCGCGCCCACGACCTCGTGGGCGCGCCCCACGGCTGCGCGACTGCGGTGCGGGTGCGTCAACTCAGAGGTTGTATCCGGATGTTGCGGAACCGCACTTTGTTCCCGTGGTCTTGCAGACGGATCGCCCCAGCCGACGGCCCCTCCGGCGCACCGGCGCCGGTCGGACCGTCGATCGCGAAGTCGTCGTGGACCTTCTTGCCGTTCCACACGACCGTCACCCGCGCGTCGGCGGTCTTGCGGCCGCTGTCGTCGTACCGTGCCGCGTGGAATGTGATGTCGTATGTCTGCCAGGTCTCCGGCGCGGTCCCCGCGTTCATGTCGGGGGCCTTCTTCAGGTAGATTGCGCCGGCGTCGTTGGTGTCGAGCGTGGCCTTACCGTACGAGTCGAGGATCTGCACCTCGTAGCGTTCCTGAAGATAGACGCCGCTGTTGCCGCGGTTCTGGCCGGTCACGTCGTCCGGCAGCAGTGGAACTCGGAACTCCACGTGCAGCTTGAAGTCCTGGTAGGCCTCCTTGGTGCGGATGTCGCCGCAGCACACCTCCATCGACTGCTCGGCGGCGAGCGGCCACGCCACGCGCCGCCCGTCCGGATGCTGCCACTGCGTCTGGGAGACGGTGGTGCCGTCGAAGAGGGTGACCGGGGCGCCGTGCGGACGCACGGTGATCAGGTCGAGGTTGACATGACCGGTGTCTCCGGCGTCGAAGCGGTATGCGAGGGTGTTGTGGCCCGCGCGCAGGCTGACGCGTTCGGTCCGGGTCGACCAGGCGTCCCACGTGCCCGTAGAGGGGAGCGTTGTCTGGCGTAGCTTCTCCCCATTGGCGTACAGGGAGAGGGACTTGGTGCCCTGGAAGGGGTTGGGGCCGTTCGAGTAGCGCAGGTTCACGTCGTACTCGCCGGCCTTGGGGACCGTCACGTCGAACGTCGTGGCCACCTTGCCCTCGGTGGTGTAGCGGTCGACGAAGCCGCTGCCCGAGTACCCGGTGTGGTTGGTGTTGACGCCGGCCGTGCCGGTCAGGCGCGCCTCCTCGGCCTCGTACAGCGTGGCGGGCGGCGGCTGCTGTCCCGGCAGCGCGTTGAGCGTGTACCAGGCCTCCGTGCTCCATAGCGTCTCGCCGGACGCGGACGCGAAGGGGCGCGGCGAGCGCACGTGCACGACGTGGCCGGGCTTGAGCCCGTTGAGGTGCAGCCGGACCGTGCGCCCGTCGTCGGCGAGCGTCGCCGAGCGGACGGTGAGCCGTTCCTCGGCGATCTTCGGGCCGCCGTAGTCCGATGTCGGAGTGTAGCGCCACTGTTCGGCCTGGTAGCGGGAGGTCAGCTTCTCGGCGGTGGCCTCGGACACCGGCTGGGTGTACTCCAGGTCGAAGCCGCCGGGCACGGCCCGCATCTCCTTGATGTCGAAGGTGTTGCCGCCGTTCGGCGTCAACTTCTGCAGGCCGAACTTGAGCTTGCCTTCCTGACCCCAGTTGCCGTCGGCGCCCAGGCCGCCCGCGTAGATCGCGCCGTCGGGGCCCATGGTGATCCGGTTGACGCCGGCTTCGAGTCCCTGCGTGTAGCGAAACACGGCTCCCTGGTACTGGCCCTTCACCTTCTCCAGATAGCCGCGCTGGAGCCCGCCGTAGGTGACGTCACCGATGAGCATCTGCCCGGCGAACTGGCCCTTGGTCAAGTACAGGGGGGCGCTGGGGGAGTTGGCGACCTCGTTCTGCGGCAGCCACAACACCGGCTGGCTGACAGGACGGTCGTCGAACCGGCCTGACGGTTCGGTGTAGTGGTTGAAGAAGCGGTCCTGCTTGATCTGGACGAGCTTGTTGGCCGGCAGCCAGCCGCCCTGGTTGTCGGTGGTGAAGATGTCACCGCCCGGACCCCAGCCGATCCCGTTGGGCGTGCGCAGACCGCCCGCGACCGGATGGATCTTCCCCGTCTTCTTGCTGACCCGGTACGTGGTGCCGCGGCCCGGGGCCGGCTGCGGGGTGGTGGTCGCCCCGCCGTAGTTGATGGCGACGGACAGGTTCGCGTAGAAGTAGCCGTTGCGGTAGATCAGCCCGAAGGCGAACTCGTGGAAGTTCCCGCTGTAGGGCCAGGTGGCCACGGTGCGGTACTCGTCGGTGACGGAGTCGTTGTCGGTGTCGATGAGTTGGGTCAGCTCGTGCTTCTGTGACACGTAGAGGGAGCCGTCGACGTACTTGATGCCCATCGGCTCGCGCAGCCCGCTCGCGACCTTCTTGACGGTCACCTTGTCGCGGCTGGTGTTCCCGGTGACATGGTCGAGGAGGTACACCTCGCCCGCCTTGTTCTGGGACCCGCCCCACGTGCTGATGGCGAGCCGCCCGTCGGGCAGCCAGTCCATACCGGTGACCTGCGGCTCGAACCCGTCCGGGCGCAAGTCGGTGAGGGTGAGGTCGGGGCGCACGTCGGTGAGCGGCAGTCCGTCACCGGGGCTGTCCGCGCCGGCCTCGCACTCCTTGCGGCCCGGCGACGTGACCCGTACGACCCCGGCGTCGGTGGTCAGCGACTCGCGCGGCACGACGGTGAAGCCGGTGGCCCCCGGCGGCTTCCAGGCGAGCGTGAGCTGCTGCTCGCCGGTGCGCTCGAAGTAGTCGATGCGGAACGGGTGAGAGCCTGCGGTGAGTTCGACGGTCCCGTCCTTGGGCTCGGCGGCGTGCAGCCCGTCGTGGTCGATGACCTCACGGTCGTCGATGGTGAGTCGTGACCCGTCGTCGCTGGTGAGACGGAAGGTGTACGTTCCGTTGGCGGGAATGACGAGGTAACCGGAGGCCTGCGCCGAGAAGTTGTCGGCGAATCCGCCGAAGTCGTCGGTCGAGGACCAGTCCACGGTCGGCATCAGCTTGTCGTGGTTGGGCGTCTGGCCCGGCTTGAGCGTGCACAGCTTGGTGAGCGGGACCTGGGTGTCGAAGACACGCAGGGTGACACCGGGTTCCTGCGGCGGGATGTCGGCGAGTGCGGCGGCGGACGGGGGCGCGGCCGCTATCCCGCTCGCGAGGAAGCCGCCGACGAGCAGAGCGGTGAGCTGTCTTCGGGCGCGGCGGAACGGATGTGGATGCATCGGTCCTCCAGGACGGGACCGGAGGCCGCCGGATCGCACTCCGGTCGAGCTTACGGAAACGCGGATGCTGATGCCGAAGAGTCGGTGCTCCTACGGTTGTGCCGTCACGGTAGGGACTTCTGCCGAGTGCGTCCATATTTTGTCATCGGTGAGGGCAAAGTCCGGCCACTGGAGCCCAGTTGGGCGCCTTCGGGATTGGGTCGCGGGGAGTGGCACCAGCGCTACTGGGGCCCCGGCGTGATGATCTACTGGCATGTCGAGCGGTAGTCGGTGTGTGCGGCCCGTCTCGTCGCACAGCTCACGGAGGGCCTTGTCCAGGTGCTCGTACGCCGCGACGGCGGTACCACCGCTGTCTACTGTTGGAGATGGTGTCCCGCCGGGTGGTGTAGCAGCGATCACCGCGAAAGCGCAGCTCGTGGGCCTGATTCGAGTGGCCGCCCATCGGGCAGACCTGACGGGGTGTCAGTGCATTACTGTCCGAAACGCATGCGGGGCGAAGTTCACGATCAGCGGTGGCCGAGACCACCGCGCGGGCGGCGTCTCGAAGTCCGGCGATCTGTCCGTGCTGCTGTGGTCGGGCCCATGGCTGGGGTTTCCTCAACCGGACTGCGTGCTTGAGGAAACCCCAAGCCTCATTTCTCGAAGCCGTGCTCTGCCTCATTTGCACTCACCCAGCTGACGCCTACCGTCATTGGTCGACACCAGCAGTCGCTCCACGTCCCGCAGGCAGCCGCTCTCCCGCGGCGTGTCTGCTCGCATGCAACACGCGTACCGTCCGGCCCCGTTGACCGCCCCGCGAAGGGAACCTACTCTGAGCGGCGCAACTCAGTAAGCGCTTTCCATGTCCCGTAGGCAGTTTTCTCACTCGCACCGGGAGCGCCATGAGTCCACTGGTCCGCAGCACTCGGTCCCCCCTTCCCGTCCTCGCCGTACTCCTTGCCCTCCTTCTCGCCTGGGCCGTGGCCGCGTCGCCCCCGGCGCACGCCGACCCGCAGTTCCGGGTCCTGGTCTTCTCCAAGGTGACCAACTTCCGTCATGACTCGATCCCCGCCGGTGTCGAGGCGATCAAGAAGATGGGTGCGGAGAACAACTTCGAGGTCGAGGCGACCGACGACTCGGCCGCCTTCACCGACGCCAACCTCTCCCGCTTCCAGGCGATCGTCTTCAACAACACCAACTCCACCCCCGAGTCCGGCGACCTGCTCGACGCCGACCAGCGCGCCGCCCTCCAGAAGTACATCCGCGGCGGTGGCGGTTGGATCGGCCTGCACTCGGCCTCCGCCAGCGAGCGTGACTGGGCCTGGTACGGGGGCCTGGTCGGCGCGGTCTTCGACCAGCACCCGGCCGTCCAGACCGGCCGGGTCAAGGTGCTCGACCAGGCGCACCCCTCCACCGAGGGCCTCCCGGACCTGTGGGAGCACACCGAGGAGTGGTACAACTGGCGGGTCAACCCCACCGGCAAGGTCCACACACTCGCGCAGATCAAGCAGCGTGACGGCATCACCGGCCTGACCCAGGGCGTCGACCACCCGTGGTCCTGGTGCCAGAACTACGACGGCGGCCGGTCCTGGTTCACCGCCGGCGGCCACGACTCCGCCGCCTTTTCGGAGCCGCTGTTCGTCAAGCACCTCCTCGGCGGCATCGAGTGGGCGGCCGGGGCCAGGCCCGGCGACTGCTCCGCCACCAAGACCGGCAGTTTCCAGCGCAGCGCGCTGGTCACGGACGGCCTGGCCGACCCGTTCGAGCTCGCGGTCGCGCCCGACCGGAGGGTCTTCTTCATCGAGCGCACCGGCAAGCTGAAGATCGTCGACCAGGAGAACCTGAAGGTCACCACCGCCCTGGACTTCGAGTACACCCCCGAGATGACCAGCCAGTCCGACGGACTGCTCGGCCTCACCCTGGACCGGCACTTCGCCGACAACCACTGGCTGTACCTGCTGTACTCGGACAAGACCGAGAAGCACCTCAACCTCTCCCGATTCACCGCCTCCGGCTCCAGCGTCGACCCGGCGTCCGAGAAGAAGCTGCTGACCATCCCGACCCAGCGGGGCGAGGCCCGCGCCAACGTGCACATGGCCGGCTCGCTCGCCATGGACACCAAGGGCAACCTGTACGCGGCGACAGGCGACAACACCGACCCGTTCGAGTCTGACGCCTTCACCCCGATCGACGAGCGCGAAGGCCGTCGCGCCTTCGACGCCCAGCGCACCGCGGGCAACACCAACGACCTGCGCGGCAAGGTCCTGCGCATCCACCCGGAGGCCGACGGCACGTACACCGTGCCCGAAGGCAACCTCTTCGCACCCGGGACGGACAAGACCCGCCCCGAGATCTACGTGATGGGGATGCGCAACCCGTTCCGGATCACCATCGATCCGCACGACGACGCGCTGATGATCGGCGACTACGGTCCGGACGCCAAGAGCGAGGTGCCCAACCGCGGCCCCGAGGGCACGGTCGAGTTCAATCGGGTCACCAAGGCCGGCAACCTCGGCTGGCCGTACTGCATCGGCAACAACATCCCGTTCAACGACTACGACTTCGCGACGAAGAAGTCCGGACCGAAGTTCGACTGCGGCGCGCCCGTGAACGACTCGCCGAACAACACCGGCCTGCGCGAACTGCCGCCCGCCCAGCCCGCGGTGGTGTGGTACGCGTACTCGGCCTCGAAGGAGTTCCCCGAGCTCGGGACGGGCGGCGGCGGCCCGATGGGCGGGCCCGTCTACGCGTACGACAAGAACAACCCGTACAAGGCCAAGTTCCCCGCCTACTTCGACAAGAAGTGGTTCACCTACGAGCTGACGCGCCAGTGGTTCAAGACCTTCTCGTTCCAGCAGCAGGACCAGTCCTTCGAGAACTCCCGCTTCCCGGCCGCCAAGAAGGGCGACCTGCTGTCGATCAACTCCATCTTCGCGGACATGAAGTGGAACCAGCCCTTCGAGGCGGAGTTCGGCCCCGACGGCGCCCTGTACGTGATCGACTTCGGTCTCGGCAGCGGGACCGGACGCGGCGGCAGCAACGAAGGGTCGGGCATCTACCGCATCGACTACGTCCAGGACGGACGGCTGCCGACCGCGAAGGCGGCGGCAAGCCCGGACAACGGTCCCGCGCCGCTGACGGTGAAGTTCTCCAGCGAGGGGTCGGGCGTGCCGGACGGGAAGTCCGTGACGTACGCCTGGGACTTCGACGGGAACGGGACCGTCGACTCGACCGAGGCCAACCCCACGCACACCTACCGCGACAAGGGTGTGTTCACCGCCCGCCTCACGGTCACCGGTCCCGGCGGGCTGGAGGCCGCGGCGGTGAAGGAGATCACCGTCGGCAACACCCGACCCGAGGTGACGATCCAACAGCCGCCGAACGGCGGGATGTTCGCCTTCGGTGACACCATTCCCTTCAGGGTCAAGGTCAAGGACCCGGAGGACGGCACGATCGACTGCGAACGTGTGGTCGTGCAGTCCCAGCTCGGCCACGACACGCACCTGCACCCGCTGGACAACTACACCGGGTGCGAGGGCGAGATCGTGACCGACACCGGTGACAGCCACGGCCCGGGCCAGAACCTGTACGCCGGGATCAGCGCGCAGTACGAGGACAAGGGCGCCCCGGGCGTGCCGGCCCTCACCGGCTCCGCGGCGCTGACGCTGCGTCCCACGTTCCGTGAGGCCGAGCACTACACCGCCACCGGCGGTTCCAACGGCGGCGCCCAGATAGGGGACCGGGCCGACGCCTCCGGCGGCAAGCGGCTCGTCGAGATCGAGGACGGCGACTGGATCGCCTTCGATCCGGTTCACCTGAAGGGCATCGACTCGGTGACCGTCGGCGCGGCGTCCGGCGGTATCGGTGGTGACGTGGAGTTCCGGGCGGGCTCGCCCACCGGGAAGCTCCTCGGCACGGCCCACATCCCCAACACCGGTGGCTGGGGCAACCTCGTCTCGCCGACGGTCGATCTGGCCGACCCGGGCGGGACGATGAAGCTGTACGTCGTCTTCCACAACCCGGAGTGGTCGGCCGACAAGGCGGATCTGCTGGCTCTGGACTGGCTGCATTTCAACGGTCCTGGCGTCCAGCAGCGCCCCGCGGGCAGCGTGGCGGTCACGGCCTCGCCGTGGGAGGGCGCCGCGCCGCTGGCCGTGTCGCTCAAGGGCACGGCAAGCCTTCAGGCCGGGCGGACCGTGAAGTCCTACCACTGGGACTTCGGTGACGGCAGCAAGACGGCGGACACGGCGACGGTCCAGCACACCTACGCCCGCAAGGGCAGCTACACCGCCCACCTCACCGTCACCGACAACAAGGGACACATCACAACCGGAGCGGTCCGGATCAGCGTGAGCTGACGGTCCGGAGTGTGCGGCCTGTGCGGCCCCCGCCGCACAGGCCGGTGGCCGGGCTCGAAGGAGCCCGGCCACCGCGCAAGGCCACACGGCAACCAACCTTCTTCGCTCCCCATCAATCCACCGCTCATCGGAGGCGACAGCACATGGACGACGCACAACAGCACGCAACGCGCAACCTGGGATCGAAGTCCGCGAACGGGCACGCGCCCGGGCCCGGCCGGCGGTTGTTCCTCGGCGGCCTGCTCGGCGCCGCGGCGGCAGTGGCGACGGGCGGCGCGGCGACGGCGGCGACCGGCTCTGCCGCGAGTACCTCGGCCGAGACCGGGCAGACGCGGCCGATCCCGCCGAGCGCGATCGGCATGCACCTGTACACCATGCGCGACCCGCTGGCGCGGGACTTCGAGGGCACCCTCGAGAAGCTGGCGGCCATCGGCTACGCGACCGTCGGAGTGAGCGGCCGCCATGGGCACAGCGCCGCCGACATACGGCGGATGCTGGACGCGACGGGCCTGAAGGCGGTCCTCGAACACGTCGCATACGAAACGGTCACCGGCAGCGGTCTGCCCCAGGCCCTCGAGGACGTCCGTACGCTCGGCGGGAAGTGGATCGTCGTACCGAGCCTGCCGAGCTCCCTCCTCTCTCCGGCGGGCTACCGGGAGGCCGCGCGCAAGCTGAACCAGGCGGGGCTGACGGCCCGCGACGCCGGGCTGAAGGTGCTGTTCCACAATCACGAGCCGGACCACAGGACGGTCAACGGGCAGATGCTGTACGACATCCTGCTCGCGGAGACCGATCCGCACCTCGTCGGCTTCGAACTGGACCTGTACTGGGCGGCGAAGGGCGGTGCCAAGGACCCGGCCGACTACTTCAACGAGAACCGGCACCGCTTCCCGGCCCTGCACGTCAAGGACATGGCCCCGGACGGCGACTTCGCCGACGTCGGCGCCGGCGTCCTGGACTTCCCCCACATGTTCGCCTCGGCGCGCCGAGGCGGCGTCAAGCAGTGGTTGGTCGAACACGACCGCCCCGCCGACCCCTTCGCCTCGGCCCGCACCAGCTACGAGTACCTGCGGGACGTGCGCTTCTGACCCGCGGCCTGCGACCCCGTGGCCTGTCGGGCTCAACTTCCGGCAGGCCACGGGGCGTCGGCGTCCCGGCATCGGAGGGTTAGCGTCCCCGCCGGACTACGAGATGGTGCCGTGCGACAGGCCGGTGTCGCCGCGGCCGGCGCCCGACTCGTCGTACGATCGGCTAGCCGTCCTCACGGCCGAAGAGCCCGCCGGCGTCGACCGGCGGGACGACGAGCGCCGCCGTGGCGACACGGCTGATCTCACCACGGCCGTGGATTCCGCCGGTGCGCCGGACCTCTGCTCCAGCGGTCCCGAGGACTGTTCGCCCCGAAAGCCGGGCCGGAACCTAAGCCGGCCGCGGCCCGGGCGGCTCGGTCCACACCTGGGGCGCGTGCGCCGGGACGGATCGGCTCTTTCTGCTCGTCGGCGACGACGCGGTCGGGACCGCAAGCCGTTACGTCCACCCCGGACCGAGGCGCCCGCGCGGCTGCGGGTCGTACACCGCCGACGGCCCGTGAGCACCTGCCGCACCGATCCGGCCGGGCCCGTCGCGTCCCCCGTCGCGAAAGGGACGGTGCCTTCGGCCGCCGAGGCCGAAGGCACCGCCAGGTCGCGCCGGGGCGGAAGTTCGGCGCCCTCAGTCGGCTGCCGAGGCCGCGCCCAGCAGAGTGCGGATTCGGGCCGTGGCGCGGCGGAACTCCGGGCGGCTCATGGTGTCGGTGTAGTCACGTTCCGGCGGCAGGCCGACGTCGATGATCTCGGTGATCGTGCCGGGCCGCGCACTCATCACCGCCACGCGGTCCGCCAGGTAGGCCGCTTCGGAGATCGAGTGGGTGACCAGCAGGACGGTGGTGCCGGTCTCCCGCCAGATACGGTTCAGTTCGACGTTCATCTGCTCGCGGGTGAGCGCGTCGAGGGCGCCGAAGGGCTCGTCCATGAGCAGCACCGGCGGCTCGTGCAGCAGCGCTCGGCACAGCGCCACGCGCTGCTGCATGCCGCCGGACAGTTCGTGCGGGTACGCGTCCTCGAAGCCGGTCAGGCCGGTCATCTCGATGAGTTCGGCGGCCCGGGCGCGGGCCCGGCCGGCGGGCATCTTCCGCATCTCGGCCTGGAGAAGGATGTTCCGCCGGACCGTGCGCCATTCGAGCAGCGCGGCGCGCTGGAAGACGTACCCGATGTCGGGGCGGGGCGCGGTGACGTCCTCGCCGTGCAGCCGGACGGCGCCCGAGGACGGCCGCAGCAGGCCCGCGACGAGCTTGAGCAGGGTCGACTTGCCACACCCGGACGGTCCGACGATGGCGACGAACTCACCGGGCGCTACGTCGAGCGAGACTTCCCGCAGGGCGGTGACGTCCCTCTTCTTCGTACGGAACCGCACTTGCACCGCGTCGAGTTCGACGGCCGTGGACGACTCGGCCGCGGACGGCTCCCGGCCGGCGTCCGCCCACGGCGTGCGGATGGTCTTCTCTGCCACAGTCATCCCTTCGGGGCCGCGCTGGTGTCCCAGTACTCCGAGACCGGCTTGGCGTTGCGGACCATGCCGACCTGGGCGAAGAGGTCGACGGTCTTCTGCCAGTCCGCCTCGGTGTTGACGCCCGGGGCCTTGTCCTGGGTGGCGTCGGTGTGCAGCAGGGTCAGCGTGGTGGCGAACTGCTCGGACAGGACCTTCTCGGGCGGCAGTTGGTCGGAGGCGCCCGCCATCGAGGCGACGGCGGGGCCCGGGCTCTTCTCCGCCGCGGCCCATGCCTCGCTGGTGGCCTGGGCCATGCGCTTGGCCAGGTCGGGGTCGCTGGTGAGGGCGCGCTGCCCGGCGATGAGGCCGTTGGAGTAGAAGTTGAGCCCATGCTCGGAGAAGCGCAGGTAGGAGACCTTCTTGCCGGCCTTGTTCTGCATGGTGGGGCCCTGGTCGCTGGCGTATCCGAGCAGCGCGTCGGTCTGGCCGGAGATCACCGCGGCGATCTTGCCGGCCGGGTCGGTGTTCTGGATCTTCACGTCGGACTCGGCGATCCCGTTCTTCTCGAGGAAGACCGGGAAGGTCCTGGAGAGGGCGTCACCGGCGGTTCCGGCGATTGTCTTACCCTTGATGTCCGCAGGCTTGTCGATGCCCTTGTCGGCGAAGAACTGCACGGACGCCGGGGTGGTTTGAAGGAACACGCCCAGGCTCTTGACCTTGACTCCCTGGTCCACGCCCGCGAGGACCGCCGGGGTGTCCGCCCAGCCGAAGTCGGTCTGCCCGGCGGCAGTGGCCTGCACGGTCTTCTGCGAGCCCTGTCCGGCCCGGATCTGGAGGTCGATGCCGTGCTTCTCGTAGATCTTCTGCTGCTTGCCGTAGTAGAACGGCGCATGCTCGCCGTAGGGGTACCAGTTCAGCGTGAGCGTGACCTTGTCGAGTTCCTTGCCCGACGTGCTCGTGGTCTTGTCCGAGCCCTCGCCGCCGCAGGCGGTGGCGAACAGCAGCAGCGGGACGAGGACGATGGGCAGTCTGCGCAGGTGCATGGTTCGGCCCTTCTCGGAGCGGGAGCGGGAAGTTGCCTCAGTACGCGGTGCTGACGGCGTCGCCCCGGCGGCTGGCGTGCCAGGGGAGCAGGAGTTTCTCGGCGATTTCCACCAGCACGAAGAGGACGACACCGATCAGCGACATCACCAGGAGTCCGGCGAAGAGCATCGGGGTGTCGAGATTGCCGTTCGCCTGGAGGATCACATAGCCGAGACCTTCGTTGGCACCGACGAACTCGCCGACGACCGCACCGGTGACCGCCAGCGTGACGGCCACCTTCAGACCGGAGAACAGGTGCGGGAACGACGCCGGGAAGCGGATCTTGACGAAGGTCTGCAGCGCGCTCGCACCCATCGTCTGGGAGAGCTGGATCATCTCGGGGTCCACCGACTTCAGGCCGGTCACCATGGAGATGACCACCGGGAAGAAGGCGATGAGCACGGCGATGAGGATCTTCGGCGCGATGCCGAAGCCCAACCAGACCACGAACAGCGGTGCGATGGCGATCTTCGGGATCACCTGGGCGAACAGCAGGATGGGATACAGCGTCCTCTCGACAGTCGACGAGTAGACCATCAGCACGGCCGCGAGGACGCCGACGCCGACCGCGATCACAAAGCCCAGCAGCGTCTCGTACGTGGTCACCCAGCTGTGGTGCCAGAGGTAGCCGCTCTTGGTGGCCATCAGATCCAGGGTCGCGCCCGGCGACGGCACGAGGTACGACTCGACCAGGCCGGAGGCCGAGACGGCCCACCAGGCGACGAGGCACGCGAGGAGCAGGGCGAACGGCCGCCACGACCGCTCCACCGCCTCGCCGAGCCGTTCGGCCGCACCACGCTGCGCGCGCTCCTTGACTCCCGCCGGGGGAGCGGGAGTTCGGCGGATGGTGCTCTGGCTCATGAGTGAACTCCTCTGACGTCGGGTCGTGCCGGGAAAGGAGCCGTGGGGGGTTGGTGAAACGCCTGGTAGTATCGGAAAACGCTTCCAGAAAGCGCTTTCTGCTATGCTCTGCCACGTTAGGGACAGCGCGTACGAATGGTCAATAGGGCGTCAAGAGGTTTCCGGACCTCGCCCCGCCCGTGGCTCTGTGCGATCTGGGGGTGCCGTGAACCGACCCGTAAGCCGAGACAACGCGCCTGTACCCGAACGGCCCGAACGGGCACGGGCGCATGTGACCCTGGATTCCGTCGCCCGTACCGCCGGGGTCTCCGCGGCCACCGCCTCGCGAGCACTCAACGGCACCGCACGGGTCCGCGAGGACCTGCGCACGCGCGTGCTGCGTGCCGCCGAGCACCTCGGCTACATACCCAACGCCCATGCGCAGGCGCTCGCGAGTGCCCAGAGTTCCGTCGTCGGTGTCATCTGCCACGACGTCGGCGACCCGTACTTCTCCGCCATAGCCAGCGGCGTGATGCGCGCCGCCGCCGCCCGGCACCTCATGGTGATGCTGGCGAGCACCTTCCGCGAACCCGCCCGTGAGGTCGCCTACGTCTCGACGCTGCGCGCCCACCGCGCCCGCGCCATCCTGCTCATCGGCTCCGGCTTCGAGGACGCGGACTGGGAGCGGTCGATGGCCGCGGAACTGGGGCCGTACGTGGCCGGCGGCGGCCGGGTCGCCGTCGTCAGCCGCCACCGCAGCCTGCGGGTGGACACGGTGCTGCCGGAGAACCGGGCCGGGGCGGCGGAGCTGGCCAGGGCCCTGATCGGCCTGGGGCACCGGGAGTTCGCGGTGCTGACCGGGCCGCCGTCGCTGACGACGGTCGCCGATCGGCTGCGCGGCTTCCGTGACGCGCTGGCCGAGCACTCGATCCGGCTGGCCGCCGACCAGGTGGTCGAGGGCGCGTTCACGCGTGAGGGCGGGTACGCCGCGACCGCCGAACTGCTCGCCCGGGGTCTCAGGGCGAGTTGCGTCTTCGCCGTCACGGACGTGATGGCCGTCGGGGCACTGGCGGCACTGCGCGAAAGCGGGCTCCGGGTACCGGAGGACCTGTCGCTCGCGGGCTTCGACGACGTACCGATCGTCCGGGACCTCACCCCGCCGCTGACCACGGTCGCGCTGCCGCTCGTTCGGATGGGGGAGACCGTCCTGGACCTGGCGCTGCGCGAGCCGCGGGGGCGGCGCTCGCGCGTGGAGCGCATCGCCGGCGAGATCCTGCTGCGGGGCAGCACGGCCCCCTGGCGAGGCGGCACGGCGCCGCCGGGACGGGGGTGACGTCACGCGCCCGGCCGCCCACCGACTCCTGGCCGCGCACGGACTCGGGGGCCGCGCACCGGCTCCGGCGCCGCCCACCGGTCCCCGGACCGCTCACCGACTGCCCGGTCGCACGCCAGACCCGGCTCGCAATGGCAAACCACTTCAGTCACTTCAGACGGAAGGACCGCCCATGACACCGCTGCGGCTCCCGCTCGGCGACCTGACCATCGACCGCGTCACCACGTACGCCGTTGCCCTGCCCACCCGGCGCTCCTTCGGAGTCTCCGGCGGCGCGGTGGCCGTGGCCGGCCGGCCCAGCATCCGCGTCCTGGTACGGGTCGACGCCGACGGCGTGCACGGCTGGGGCGAGGCGACGCCGATCCCCGCGTGGACCTACGAGACCGCGGAGTCGATCGTCACGACCGTCGACCGCTATCTCGCGCCGGCGGTCCTCGGGCGCCCGGCCTGGGACCTCGACGGCGTGGACGCCGCGTTCGACCGGGCCGTCAACCGGGGCTTCACCATCGGCGCCCCGCTGGCCAAGGGAGCGGTCGACGTCGCGCTGCACGACCTGCTCGGCCGGGCGGCCGGCGTGCCGCTGGGCACGCTGTGGGGGCAGCGGCGCCGGGAGACGATCGAGCTGGGCTGGGTCGTCTCCGGCCAGTCTCCGGCGGAGGTCGGCGACAGCGTGGCGGAGGGCGTGGACGAGGGCTATCGGGCGTTCAAGGTGAAGGTGGGGCTGCACGACGAGGAGACGGACGCGGCCGTGGTGGCTGCCGTGCGCGAACATGCCCCGGTCGGAGCCCCGTTGTGGGTGGACGCCAACCAGGCGTACACCGTGCCGGCCGCGCTGCGCATGTCCGCCCGCCTGGCCGGCCTCGGGGTGACCGCCTTCGAACAGCCGCTGCCCGCCAACGACATCGCCGGACTGCGCAGGCTCCGGGACGGCTCGCCGATCCCGGTCGCGCTCGACGAGAGCCTGCGCCACCCCACCGACCTGGCGACGTTCGTCCGTCTCGAGGCCGTCGACATCGCCATCGCCAAGGTGCAGCGCAGCGGCGGGCTCACGCTCTCGCGGCGGCTGTGTGCACTGGCCGAGGACTGCGGCGTACAGCTCATGGGGTCGGGGCTCACCGACTCGGACGTGGGGCTCGCCGCCTCGCTGCACCTCTTCGCGGCCTACGGGCTCGACACGCCCGTGGACCTGAACGGCCGTCAGTTCGTCGAATCGCCCTACGCGGGGCCGACGGTGACGATCGAGAACGGGACGGCGCGGGTGCCCGACGGTCCGGGGCTCGGCGTCGAGGTCGACGACACCGCGGTACGGAAGCTGGCTGTGGACGTCCTCGAACAGAGGCCGTGAGCAGGATCAGGCGAGGGGCCCTTTATGACCTCATCGCAGGCGGCGTCGGGTCATACCGGCTGGACGCCGCCCTGCACTTGCTCGACGGCGTGGACCAGGGGTGCGAGCACGGGCTCGGTGGCCGCCTGGTCGAGGGCCTCGCGCAGGGCCGTGTTGTGCCAGGTGCAGCGCCTGGCCGGCCTCGTGCGCCTGGACCTCGGCCACATCCTGTGGGTGCAGGCATGAGCGGCGGCGGGAATTTGACGACAGGGCCTAGCCCGGGCCGCGCTGCCGACCATCCGGATCTGTGGGTAGTGGGACGCGGGACCTCGATGCCGACGGGGTTCGGGCAGAGGGGCGAGATGATGCCGGAGAGCCGCGGGCTGGTCACCCTTCAGGCCGGTGGCCGGGCTGGACGAGACCGCACTCGTAGGCGAAGACGACGGTCTGGACCCGGTCGCGCAGGCCGAGCTTGGCGAGGATGCGGGTCACGTGGGTCTTGACCGTCGGCTCGCTCAGGAAGAGTGCCGTGCCGATCTCCGCGTTGGAGCGGCCGCGAGCGATGAGACCGAGTACCTCGAGCTCGCGCGGGGTCAGCTTCTCCAGCCCGGTGGGCCGGTCCGAACCGGGGCGCGGACGGCGTACGTACTCCTCGATCATCCGCCGGGTGATCTCCGGGGCCAGCAGCGCCTCGCCCGCGGCGACCGTGCGGACGGCCCCGGCGAGTTCGCGCGGCGGTGCGCTCTTGAGCAGAAAACCGCTCGCCCCGGCGCGCAGCGCCTGGTAGACGTACTCGTCCTCGTCGAAGGTGGTGAGGATGAGTACCCGCGCCTGGCAGCGCCCGTCCCGCAGCAGGCGGCGGGTCGCCTCGATCCCGTCCATGCGCGGCATCCGGATGTCCATGAGTATGACGTCGGGCAGCAGGGTCAGCGCACTGTCGACCGCCTCCGCGCCGTCCGCCGCCTCGCCGACGACCTCGATGTCCTCCTGACCGCCCAGAATGGAGCGGAAGCCGCCGCGGACCAGGGCCTGGTCGTCCACGAGCAGGACCCGGATCATCGGGGGGCCGCCTGCAGCGGCAGGCTCGCGGTCACGGCGAAGCCGCCGTCGCCGGAGTGCCCGGTCTCCAGGGTGCCGCCGTAGAGTCCGACTCGCTCACGCATTCCCAGCAGCCCGTGGCCGATCCTCTTCGAAGCCGACCCCGCGGACGCGCCCGTGCGTCCGGTGTCCCGCACGCTGACCTGTACGGACTGCTCGTCATAGTGCAGCACCACATGCGCCGTGGTGGGCGCGGCGTGCTTGAGCGCGTTGGTGAGTGCCTCCTGCACGACCCGGTAGACGGTCAGGTCCATGCCGGGCGGCAGTGGGCGGGTCGGACCCTCCATGGTGAGTTCGACCGGCAGGCCGACGCCGGCCATGTGCTCGATGAGCTCGGCCAGGTTCGCGGTGCCCGGCTGCGGCTTGAGCGCGAGCCGCGTCGCTTCCCCGCGCAGCAGGCCGAGCATCCGGCCCAGTTCGCCGACCGCCTGCCGGCCGGTCTCCTGAACCGAGCGCAGCGGCGCGTGCGCCTTGGAGGGATCGCGGTCGAGCAGGTCTTCGGCGGCGCCCGCCTGGACGACCATGACGCTGACGCAGTGGGCGACGATGTCGTGCAGTTCGCGGGCTATACGGGAGCGCTCCTCGGCGAGCGCGACATGGATCGCCTCTTCGCGCTCGGCCTCCAGCCGCTGGACCCGGGCCTGGTCGTCAAAGTGGCTACGGGCCTGGGCGCGCAGCACCCGGCCGGCGACGAAGACGATGGCGATCGGCACCGCGGCGAACGGGATGTTGCTGACGGTGCCGGCGTCCGGGTTGCGCAGCATCACGAGGACGACGGTGGTGACGGTCGCCGCGACGCCGAGCCACGCGGGCACGCGTTCACCGTGCCGGGCCACCGAGTAGGTGGCGAGCAGCAGTGGCAGGAAGTCGCCCCACAGGGTGAACGTCAGCGGCGTGGCCAGCATCGGTCCGGCGATCGCGACCGCGACGACCACGGCCGTGGCGAGCGGGGCCAGCCTTCGCAGCGTCAGCACCAGCGTCGCCACGAGGGTGGACACGACCAGGGGTGGCATGGGGCCGTACCGGGTCGAGTTGTCGAGATCGAAGACGATGTCGAGCAGGGCGAAGCCGGTGATTGCGAGCGCGAGCAGAGCGTCGGGCAGCAACTCCGCCGGCCTGCGCCGTAGACGCGCCGGCGCCTCCGACTCGTCTTGCGCCGGTGACTCGGCGCGTGCCGTCTTCAGCATCACCTCCGCAAGCCACCGGCGGGTGGAGCCGGGCGGCGTCATCCGAACGTCGTATTCGTCTCGTATGGATCGCGACTCGCGAACGACCCGGTGCCGACCGGGGTACGACGACGCTCCGGGTCCGCCGGGCCGACGCTGAACGGCGCGCCGCCGAGTGGCGGCACAACGCAGGAGGAGACCATGACCGTGAACCTCAAGCGCCTGGCCGGATGGGCGCTCATCGTCGGCACGATCGTCGCGGCGTTCGGCTACCTCGCCGCAAACCTCCTCGCGCCGGGCAGCGGCGACGAGGCCTTCCGCTACCACCTCTGGCCGCTGTTCGAGCGGATCGCGGTCGGTGGGAACGTCATCATCGCCCTGGGGCTGCCTGTGATCCTGACCTTCGCGGGACGGGCACCGAAGCTGCACGTCGTCGGCTACGCCGGCGTCTTCGCCGCGTTCGTGATGCTGAACATCGGCGAGGGAGTCATCGAGGGGTTCGTCAAGCCGTACCTGGTCGACCACGGCGGCATCCCCACCGAGCAGCCGTCCGGCTTCGCCGTCTTCGAGGGCGTCGCGCTGCTGTGCCTGCTCGTCGGCGCGATCTGCCTCGGCATCGCCGTGCTGCGTGCCCGGACGCTGCCGTGGTGGATCGGTGTCGCACTGTTCGTCTCGTGCCTGCTCGGCGCGCTCGGACTGCCCGGGCGGTGGTTCATCCTTCCCGACGACGTGTTCTTTGCCGCGCTGTTCGCCATCGGCGTCCACGCCGTTCGCGGGCGCAGTGAGGTTGCCACGGCGAGCGTGGTCGAGTCGGCCGCGGTCCGACCCGGATCCACAGACGGTGGAGGCTGATCGCCCCTTGCTCCGGTGGGCTTCCCGGGCCCACGGGGTTCAGGACCGCACGAACAGCCGGAAGTCGAAGGCGTACCGGGACGCGCGGTACAAGTGAGCCCTGTGCTCGACCGCCCGTCCCGTGTCGTCGCATGCCGTGCGCTGCATGGTGAGCAGGGCCGCCCCGTCCTCCTCATCGAGGCGGGCGGCCTCCGCGACCGGCAGGCGGCGTCGGGTCATACCGGCTGGACGCCGTCCTGCACTTGCTCGACGGCGTGGACCAGGGGTGCGAGCACGGGCTCGGTCGCTGCCTGGTCGAGGGCCTCGCGCAGGGCCGTGTTGTGGGTGGGGCGGGCCTCTTCCAGCAGGCGCAGGCCGTCGTCGGTGACCTCGGTGTAGATGCCGCGGCGGTCGGTGGGGCACAGGTAGCGCGAGAGCAGCCCGCGGTCCTCCAGTCGGGTCACCAGCCGTGTGGTGGCGCTCTGGCTGAGGACGACGGAGTCGGCGACCTGCCGCATCTGGAGGTGCCCGCCCTCGCCGTCGTGCTGGCGGCTCAGTACGTCCAGCAGTGAGTATTCGCGCGCGCTCAACCGGTGTGCGGTCTGAAGCGCGCGCTCGACTCTGCTCTCGATGCGTCCGTGCAGCAGCGAGAGCGCCGACCAGCCGTGCGCCAGTGCGGTCATCGCCGGGTCGGTGGCGGTCATGAGCAGCTCCCTCGGTGCGGGTCGTGCGAGTGGAGGCGGAGGGGGAAGCCTGCCGCGGTATCACGTACCTCACTCTACCCGCGTTTGCCATTAGTCGTCGTGTGCAATTATTGTTGGCGCACGTAAGGCGCTAACGCAACCCGACTTCACACGTCAAAGGACCCTCGTCATGCCGCTCGCACTGCTGGCCCTGGCCATAGGGGCCTTCGGAATCGGCACCACGGAATTCGTGATCATGGGGCTGCTGCCCCAGGTCGGCGCGGACCTCGGCGTGTCCGTACCGACGGCCGGCTTCCTGGTCACCGGCTACGCCCTCGGCGTCATGATCGGCGCACCGATCATGACCGTCCTCGGCACCAGGATCTCCCGCAAGAACATGCTCATGCTGCTCATGGGGCTGTTCATCCTCGGCAACGTCATCTCCGCCGTCGCCCCGGTCTTCGCCGTCATGCTGATCGGCCGCGTGGTGGCCTCGCTGGCCCACGGCGCCTTCTTCGGCATCGGCTCCGTCGTCGCCGCCGAACTGGTGGCCCCCGAGAAGAAGGCCGGCGCCATCTCCATGATGTTCACCGGCCTGACCGTGGCCAACGTCGTCGGCGTTCCCCTGGGCACGTACGTGGGCCAGAACGCCGGCTGGCGCGTGACCTTCCTGCTCGTCGCCGCTCTCGGTGTACTCGGCCTGGCCGGCGTCGCCAAGCTCGTGCCCGATCTGCCCAAGCCGGAGGGAGTGCGGCTGCGGCACGAGGTCGCCGCGTTCAGGAACACCCAGGTCATCTTGGCCATGGCCATGACGGTGCTCGGCTTCGGGGGCGTGTTCGCCGCGATCACCTACATCGCGCCGATGATGACCGAGGTCAGCGGTTTCGCAGGATCCTCCGTCACCTGGCTGATGGTGGTCTTCGGGCTGGGCATGGTGGCAGGCAACCTGATCGGCGGCCGTTTCGCGGACCGCAAGCTCATGCCCATGCTCTACACCGCACTGGGCGGCCTGGCGCTGGTCCTGCTGCTGTTCACCTTCCTGGCCTCCGGCAAGGCCGCCTCCGTCGTGGCCGTCTTCCTCATCGGCGCTCTCGGCTTCGCCACCGTCCCACCGCTCCAGAAGCGCGTACTCGACCACGCCCACGGCGCACCGACACTGGCCTCGGCGGCCAACATCGGCGCCTTCAACCTGGGCAACGCCCTGTCCGCCTGGCTCGGCGGCCTGGTGATCTCCGCCGGCCTCGGCTACACCGCGCCCAACGCCGTCGGGGCCGTACTGGCCGCCGCCGCTCTGGTGCTGGCCGTCATCTCACACCGGCTCGAACTGCGGCCCACCCGCACCACCGAGGCCTCCACCCCGGCGAACCTCGACCCCGCCGCGGCCACCGGCCACAGGGCCGCCCACGCCGCCGCATCCGACCACGGCGCCGCTCCCGCAGCCGCGGGACCCGTCCGCTCCTGATCCCCCACACCCAGCAGTACCGAGGAAAGGAACCCCCGATGAATTCCGTGCCGAACGTGACGCTCAACAACGGTGTGACCATGCCCCAGTTGGGCTTCGGCGTCTTCCAGGTCCCCGACGAGGAGACCACCGCCGCGGTCACCAGCGCCTTGGCGGCCGGCTACCGCAGCATCGACACCGCCGCGATCTACGGCAACGAGCGCGGCGTCGGCAAGGCCATCGCCGCCTCCGGCCTGCCCCGCGAGGAGCTCTTCGTCACGACCAAGCTGTGGAACGAGGACCAGGGCCACGACCGGACCCTGGCCGCGTTCGACGCCTCCCTGGACAAGCTCGGCCTCGACCACGTCGACCTCTACCTCATCCACTGGCCCACCCCGGCCCGCGACCTGTACGTGGAGACCTACAAGGCGCTGGAGAAGATCCTCGCCGACGGGCGTGCCCGTGCCATCGGCGTCTCGAACTTCCAGATCCCCCACCTGCGGCGGCTCATGGAGCACACCGGCATCACCCCGGTGGTCAACCAGGTGGAGCTGCACCCCGGCCTCCAGCAGACCGCGCTGCGCGCCTTCCACGCCGAGCACGGGATCGCCACCGAGGCCTGGAGCCCCCTGGCCCAGGGCGCGGTCCTCGGGGACGAGGCGATCGTGCGAGTCGCCGAGGCGTATGGCGTAACCCCGGCGCAGGTCGTGCTGCGCTGGCACCTCCAGACCGGCAACATCGTGATCCCCAAGTCCGTCACCCCCGACCGCATCCGGCAGAACCTCGACGTCTTCGGCTTCGAGCTCACCGACGCCGACATGGCCGCCCTCACGGACCTCGACCGCGGTCTGCGCACCGGCCCGGACCCCGACACCCTCAACTGACCCCGTACGTCCCCGGGTGCCCGTCCGCCGCGGACGGGCACCCGGGGACTCGGGGCACCGACACCGCCGCAGCAGCTTCACAGCCTCAACGACGGGAACGCGTCATGCAGATCGATCTCTCCGGCCGCACTGCCCTGGTCACCGGCTCCACTCAGGGCATCGGCCACGCCATCGCCACCGGCCTCGCCCGCGCGGGCGCCCGCGTCGTCGTCAACGGCCGCGGCGAGGAGCGCGTCGCGGCGGCCGTCCGCACCGTACGTGCCGACTCCGGCAGCGACGACGTCACCGGCGCCGCGGGCGATCTGGCGACGGAGCTGGGCGCCGCCGCCGTACTGGAGGCCGTGCCCACGGTCGACATCCTCGTCAACAACCTCGGCATCTTCGGCTCCGCCGCTCCGCTGGCGATCGACGACGCCGAGTGGCGCCGCTACTTCGAGGTCAACGTCCTGTCCGCCGTCCGGCTCATCCGCGCCTACCTGCCCGGAATGAAGGAACGGGGCTGGGGGCGCGTCCTCAACCTGGCCAGCGACTCGGCCGTGGTCACCCCCGCCGAGATGATCCACTACGGCATGACGAAGACCTCGCTGCTCGCCGTCAGCCGCGGGTTCGCCAAGGACGCCGCCGGCACCGGGGTCACCGTCAACTCCGTCATCGCCGGACCGACCCACACCGGCGGCGTCGAGGCATTCGTCCGCGAGCTCGTCGGCGACGAGCTGCCCTGGGACGAGGCGCAGCACGAGTTCATGGTCAAGTACCGTCCCCAGTCCCTGCTTCAGCGGCTCATCGAGCCCGAGGAGATCGCCAACATGGTCGTCTACCTCGCCTCGCCCCACGCCTCCGCCACCACCGGCGGCGCCCTGCGCGTCGACGGCGGGTACGTCGACTCCATCCTGCCCTGAGCCCGGCGACCTCTGCTCCCAAGCCCGTGGCCGGACCGTCCTCCGCAGAGGACGGTCCGGCCACGGGCCGTTTCCTCCGATTTCGCAGGCCGAGAGGCCACGCCGGCCTCACCTCCACACGCGCTTAACGCGCGCTTGCATTAAAAAGCGTGTACAATTATCGTCGTACGCAAGAAAGACACCTTCAGCGCGAAGTCCCCGGTGGCCGGCGCGGTGTTGGTGCGGTCGAGGTCCGCATCGTGGGCGGGGGACAGACGGTCGCCGGTGCGCCGGCCGCGAGGCGGACCCCCAGGGCGGCGAAGTCGGAGGTCTCCAGCTGGATGATCGGCGCCTCGAAGGCGCTTGTGGGGTAGTCCCAGCGGCCCGGGTGGTCGGGGTGGCCGAGGACGACCCCGACCGCGCCGGCCTTGCCGGGGTCACCACGCACGCACGGCACCACGGGTGGGCGTAGTGGGCGGGCCGAGGCGCAGGCACCGTTTCAGGTGTGCTACCGCCCCGAGCCGTGCGGTGAAGCGGCTAAGCGGTCTGCCGGCCCCAGCGGGCGGGAAGCGGAGCCGGCACGCCACCGTGTGAACGGCGCACACTGTGGGCTGCGGAGACGAACTCGTGAACCAGCGGGGTGGAGTCGTCCTGCCGCCAGGCGATCGCGACGGTGCTGCCGGACAGTCCGGAGACCGGGACGAACGCGAGCCCGGGGCGGGCGTAGTACCGCTGGGACGAGGACTGCGTGAACGCGATCCCGCGGCCGGTCAGTACGGCTTCCAGGCACTCGTCCACGGTGGAGACCTCGGCTCCGATCCGCACCGCATGGCCGTCCCGGTGCTCGACGCCCAGCCAGAAATCGCGCCACTCGTCCGGGGCGCGGCGGGCGACGAACGGCTCGTCGAGCACCATCTCCACCGTCACGGCCGGGTACTGGGCCAGCGGATGGCGCTCGGAAAGGATGAGCACCCGCTCCTCGTCGAGGAGAGGGGCGCTCTTGGTCCGATCGCAGCGGAGGGCGGACGAACGCCACGTCGACGTCTCCGTCGCCCAACCCTGCGAGCGGATCGGGGAAGGCGAACTGCCGCATCTGGACGTCGACGTGCGGGTGCCGGCGTCCGAACTCCTCGAGGATCGCGGGCGTCAGCTCCGCGGCGGCGTTCGCCACGAAGCCCACCGTCAAGCGGCTCGCCTTGCCGCGGGCGGCGCTCCGCGCCACGGCGATGGTCCGGTCCGCGGCGGCCAGCGTCTTGCGTGCCTCGACGAGGACAGCCTCACCGGCCGCGGTCAGCTCGACATGCCTGCTGGTACGGCGGAACAGCTCCACGCCGCACATGTGCTCCAGCTTGCGGATCTGGACGCTGAGCGCGGGCTGAGAGATGTGCAGGTGTCGTGCTGCCCGTCCGAAGTGCAGGTCCTCGGCGACGGCCGTGAAGTACCTCAGCAGACGCAGGTCCAGCTCCATGGCCGGAATGATACCGCCGGGTTCTCCGCGGGCCCAGAAGCATGCCGCCGCCCATCAATAACCCTGGATTATCGATCGGTGGCGGACTTGTATTAGACCGCCTTGCCGCACCGCATTAGCTTTGCAGAAACATCGGCGTTACCGAGGAGAGGTAAATGGCGACAGCAACGGCGCAGAAGCCAGTGGATCGTTTCCGTCAGCTCAATGACGACGACGCGGAAATCCAGGCGCACGGGAAGTATTTCTCGTGCAGCTACCTGCTCGACATGGAGACCCATTCCTTTCTCGTCCGCGTGCACCGCGGGCGCATCGAAGAACTGATCGTCGACCCGGAGCCGCTGGCGGCCTACGACTTCGCGATCCGCGCGACCGCCGAGACCTGGCAGGGATTCTGCCGGCCGACCCCCGGCCCCATGTACCACGGCATCTGGGCGGCCACCTTCCGACGGGGCATGCGCCTTGAGGGGGACCTGCTGGTCCTCATGCAGAACCTGCGCTGCCTGACCCGGCAGCTGGAACTGCTGCGCGTCACCGGCCCGCTGGGCTGACCGATCCCCCCCGCCGAAAGGAATCCGATGAGCAACAATTCCCGCATCTCCCCGGTCACCGGCCACTACGTCACCATCGACGTCGAAGGCGTCGAGTACAAGGTGTTCTATCTGGAGAACGGCGAGGGCCAGCCGCTCGTCTGCCAGCACACCGCCGGCGCCCACAACCACCAGTGGCGCGATCTCCTGGAAGACGAGGAGATCACCAGCAATTACCGCGTCATCGCATACGACCTCGCCCGCCACGGAAAGTCCGACCCGCCACGGAATACGGACTGGTGGAAAGAGGAGTACAAGCTCACCGCCGACCACTACGTGGCGTTCATCACCGCATTCTGCGACGCTCTCGGGCTGGAGGACCCGATCTTCATGGGCTCCTCCTTCGGCGGCAACGTCGCACTGCAACTCGCGCTGCGCCACCCGGACCGCTTCAAGGCCGTCATCCCGGTCGAGGGCGCCGACTACTCGCCCGGCTTCTACCTCGACTGGTGGCAGCACCCGCACGCCAACGCGGCCCAAGTGTGCGCCAGCGGAGTGTGGGACCTCATGGCACCGCAGTCCCCGGAGCGGGACCGCTGGGCCACGTGGTTCTACTACAGCCAGGGTTCCGAGGCGTTCAAGGGCGACCTGTACTTCTACTCGGTCGACCACGACCTGCGCGACCGGCTCGGCGACATCGACGGCGAGGCGTGCCCGGTGATCATGCTCACCGGCGACTACGACTACCTCACCACCCCCGAGGACGGCGAGCGCACCGCCAAGCGGATCCGCGGCGCGGAATTCATCGAGATGGAGGACATCGGCCACTTCCCGATGAGCGAGAACTACCCGCGGTTCGCGCAGTACCTCAAGCACGCTCTGCAGCGAATCGAGGAACGGACCGGCCTCCCCGGCTGAGCCGCCTTTGCCCCGGGCGTTCGACTCTCGTGACGGCGTGCGCCGGGTCGGCAGCCGTGACGCGGCTGCCGACCCGGCGCGGGGCTGAGCCCTCAACGCAGCGGGTCGTAGGGCGCCAGGTCGAACCCCGGATCGACCTGGCGGGCCAGCCGCGCGGCGACCGAACCCGCGTAGGGGCCGATCGTCAGACCGGACGCCCCGAGCCCGTTGACCACGACCAACCCGGCGACCTGCGGAACCGTGCCGAGCAGCGGCCGGATGTCGGGTCCCATCGGGCGGAAACCGATGCGGGTCTCCACATGTGTGGCGCCGGCCAGCCCAGGGGCCACCGACAGTGCCTCCCCGAGCACCTCCGCCATTCCGGCCGCGGTCACCCGGTGGTCGAAGCCGGCCTCGTCCTCGCGGGTCGCGCCGACCACCACCCGCGAGTCGTCGAAGGCCAGGAGATAGTGCCGTGACCGCGGCAGCACGACGGGCCAGTTCGCGGTTTCCACGCCGGGCAGCCGCAGATGCATGATCTGGCCGCGCTGCGGCGCGACCCGCACCTGGACGCCGATCGGTTCGAGCAGTTGCGGCGACCAGGCGCCGGCCGCCGCGATCACGGCGTCCGCGCCGACGAACTCGTCGTCGACCCGCACTCCGCGGACCGCGCCGTCGGCGACGATCGCGGCCGTGCCGTTGACGACCCGAGCGCCGTGCCGGACCGCGGCGCCGAGCATCGCGTCACGGACCGAGCGGCCGTCCAGGCGCGCTCCTCCCGGGATGTGGATCGCCGGGCCGTCGTGTCCGAGCGGCGGGAAGAGCTCGCGGGCCCGACGCGCGCCGATCAACTCCACCTCGCCGGCCATCGGGGACTTCGCGGCACGCTCGGCCACGCGCCGTAGGGCCTCCTCGGATTCGGCCTCCGAGACCAGCCGCAGCGAGCCGACCCGCCGGTAGCCGAACTCGGTCTCCCCGTCAGCGGTCAACGCCGCCAGCAGCTTTGGGTAGTGCTCGGCTCCGGCGACCGCGATCCGGTACCAGTCCGGATCGTCCACCTGGGGCGACCACGGGCAGATGATGCCCGCACCGGCCGACGTCGCGCGGCCGGGGGTCAGCGAGTCCACCAGGACCACGTCCACTCCGGCCCGGGCCAGCTCGTAACTGGCTGCCGCACCGGCGATGCCGCTGCCGACGACCACCACTCGCATGTCCTGCTCCTCCTCGTTGGACCTACTTCTTCTCACCGCACACCGCCCATGCGCCGCTGCACCCACGGTGCGATCAGGTGCATGACAGCTCCGGTGGCCATGACGGCCGCGCCGACTCCGGCGAAGTAGCCGACTTCGGTCTCCGGGCGGTAGAGCTGCACCAGTTGTGCGTTGATGCCGCCCGCTGCGGCGGAGGCCAGGAACCACAAGCTCATCATCTGGGCCAGGAAGGCCCTCGGTGCGAGCTTGGTGGTGGCCGAGAGCCCCACCGGCGACAGGCACATCGACCCGCAGATCACAACGAAGTAGCTCGCGACGAGCCACCACGGGCTGGCGAGCGCGTCCACGCCGTGCAGCAGACCGGGCCCCGCCATCAGCACGAACGAGGCACCGCCGAGCAGCAGTCCGGTGGCGAACTTGCGTGGCGTGGCGGGCTGCCGGTCACCCAGCCTGATCCACAGCCAGGCGAAGGTGGGGGCCAGGACGAGCGTGGCGATCGGGTTCAGCGACTGGAACCACGAGGACGGCACCACGAGCCCGAAGACCTCCAGGTCGGTTCGCGTGTCCGCGAACTGCGCGAGCACCGAGCCGGACTGCTCGTTGACCACCCAGTAGCACACCGCGCCGATGAACAGCGGGATGTAGGCGATCAACCGGGACCGCTCCACGGCATCGGTGTGCGGGCTCCGCAACATCATGATCAGGTACGACACCGGCACCAGCACCGCGAGCACCGTCACTGCGTTGATCAGCGTCTGGACGGTCAGGGAACCGGCGGCGCCGAGAGCCACGACCACCGCTGCCAGCACCGCGACACCCACGGCCGCGCGCATCGTCACCCGGCGCCGCTCACCGACCCGGAGCGGATTCGTCGGCACGTCCCCGGACCCGCCCAGTCGCGCCCGCCCCCGGGCGTAGACCACCAGCCCCGCGGCCATGCCGACGGCCGCGAGTCCGAAGCCGAGGTGGTAGTCGACCCGCTGCCCGAGGGTGCCCACCAGGTACGGCGCGATGAAAGCGCCCAGGTTGATGCCCATGTAGAAGAGGGAGAACCCGGCGTCGCGCCGGTTGTCGGTCGCCGAGTACAGCTCCCCGACCAGGCTGGACACGTTCGGCTTCAGGAGCCCGGTGCCGACCACGATCAGCAGCATCGACGCCAGCAGCGCGTACAACCGGCCGGGCACCGCCAGTGCCAGGTGACCGCACATGATCAGCACGCCGCCCAGCAGGACCGCTCGGCGCATGCCCAGCAACCGATCGGCCAGCCAGCCGCCCAGGATGCCGGACATGAACACCAGGGCACCGTAGATCGACACCAACGCCGACGAGGTCGGCTTGTCCAGCCCGAGCCCGCCGTCGGAGGTCTGGTCGTACAGGTAGTACAGCAGGATCGCGGACATCCCGTAGTAGGAGAACCGCTCCCACATCTCCAGGAAGAACAACGTGGCCGGACCGCGGGGGTGCCCGAAGAAACCTCGGTCGCTCGGTGGAACCTCAACCTTCGTCAGTTCGCTCATGGCCGCCTCTCGGTGGGGGGCGCGCACCGGCAGGAGGTGAAGCGCGATCAGCAGACCGTGCCGTCGGGTCGCCGCAGCAGGGGGCGGTCGACCGTCCAGAGCACCTCCGCGATGTCGGTGCCGCGGTTGTGGATGGCGTGCGGAATACGGGACTTGAAGTGGATCGAGTCGCCCGCGGCGAGCACGGCGGTCTCGTCCGGCAGCAGGAACGTCAGCTCACCGCGCAGCACGTAGCAGAACTCCTCGCCGTCGTGCTGGGTGACCGGTGACGGCTCCGCGGTCGGGTGCACCGTGGTGGCCAGCGCTTCGATCCGCTGGTCCGGCAGGTCCGCGGTCAGCACGCGGTGCTCACGCTCGCCCATCGCCACCCGCGTGGCGTGCGGGTCGTCGTGCCGGGCGATCGAGTACTCGTGCCGGCTCCGGCGGCCCGCCGCGCCCAGCAGTTCGACCGCGTCCACCTCCAATGCACCGGCCAGCGCGAAGAGCGAGGTCAGCGAGATCGAGTTGATGCCGCGCTCGACCAGCGAGAGGAAGCCCGGCGACAGTCCGCAGCGTTCCGCCAGGTCCCGCAGCGTCAGACCGCGCTCGGTGCGGATCCGCTTGATCGCGGCCCCCACCAGCCGGGTCGGACCATCGGCGGCCGGTTCGGCCGGCTGAGCGCTGTCGACCACGGTTCCTGCCCTTCCATCGGGTACGGAGATTTAGCCATATCAAACAGAGGCCGTCAATACTGAACACGAGCCCGGCTCGCCCGGGCTCATCCGCGAGGGCCCGAAAAAACTTCGGACGGCGATGTCGAGAACCGATGACCGGCTCCGTCCCCGGGGTGAACGCGACGACAATGGGTCGCACCAGCACCGAGGAGAACCACCATGGCGAAGTACCTGCTGCTCAAGCACTACCGAGGCGCTCCGGCCGCGGTCAACGACGTGCCGATGGACCAGTGGGCGCCGGAGGAGATCTCGGCCCACATGCAGTACATGAACGACTTCGCGGCCCGGCTCGAGAAGACCGGCGAGTTCGTCGACGGTCAGGCGCTCGCCCCCGAGGGGGCCTGGGTCCGGTACGACGGTGAGGGCCGCCCGCCCGTCACCGACGGCCCGTTCGCCGAGACCAAGGACCTCATCGCCGGCTGGATGGTGATCGACGTCGACAGCTACGAGCGGGCCATCGAGCTGGCCGGGGAACTGTCCGCCGCCCCCGGGGCGGGCGGAAAGCCGATCCACGAGTGGCTCGAGGTGCGCCCGTTCCTGACCGCGCAGCCCACCATCACGGAGTGTCCTCACCGATGAACGAGGCCCTGCTCCGGAGCCTCACGCCGAGCGTGCTCGGGATCCTCGTCCGCCGCGGAGCCGACTTCGCGGCGGCCGAGGACGCCGTGCAGGACGCCCTGGTCGAGGCCGTCCGCGTCTGGCCGGCCGATCCGCCGAGGGACCCGAAGGGCTGGCTGGTCACCGTTTCCTGGCGCCGCTTCCTCGACGCGACCCGCGCGGACGCCGCCCGCCGTCGGCGTGAGGACCTCGTCGACGAGGAGCCGGCAACCGGGCCCGCGCCCGCGGTGGACGACACGCTCCAGCTCTACTTCCTGTGCGCCCACCCGTCGCTGACTCCGTCGTCGGCGGTCGCGCTCACGCTGCGCGCCGTCGGCGGGCTGACCACCCGGCAGATCGCCCAGGCCTACCTGGTGCCCGAGGCGACCATGGCGCAGCGCATCAGCCGCGCCAAGCGCACCGTCTCCGGCGTACGGTTCGACCAGCCCGGCGACGTCGCCACCGTGCTCCGTGTCCTCTACCTGGTCTTCAACGAGGGCTACTCCGGCGACGTCGACCTCGCCGCCGAGGCCATCCGCCTCACCCGGCAGCTCGCGACCGTGATCGACCATCCCGAGGTGGCGGGGCTGCTCGCCCTCATGCTGATCCACCACGCCCGGCGCGCCGGCCGCACCGCACCCGACGGCAGCCTGGTACCGCTCGCCGAGCAGGACCGCGGCCGGTGGGACACCGAGTCCATCGCCGAGGGCATCGGGATCCTGCAGACGGCCCTCGCCCGCGACCGGCTGGGCGAGTTCCAGGCCCAGGCCGCCATTGCCGCACTCCACGCCGACGCACCCACCACCGAGGAGACCGACTGGGTCCAGATCGTCGAGTGGTACGACGAGCTCACGCGCCTGACCGACAACCCTGTCGTCCGGCTCAACCGCGCCGTCGCCGTCGGCGAGGCCGACGGACCGCGCGCCGGCCTGGCGGCACTCGCGGCACTGGACGACTCACTGCCCCGCCACGCCGCGGTCGCGGCGTACCTGCACGAACGGGACGGTGACCTGGCGACAGCGGCCCGGCTGTACGCCGAGGCGGCCCACAAGGCCCCCAACCTCGCAGAACGCGACCACCTGACACGCCAGGCAGCCCGGCTCAACACGCACCGGTGAACAATCGCCGCACGCAGTGCCGGTAGTCGACCTGTGGGTCAGCCCGTCCGGGGCGGGCACCGGGGGATGTGTCACCATCGCTGGGTGAGTACCACGCCGGCCTCGACGTCCGAGGCCCAGCTCTCGCAGTTGCGGCGGCTCCGCCTGGCCAAGGACGCCATGGACCGCGATTGGGCCGAACCCATCGACCTGGACGCGCTCGCCGCGCGCGCCGGATACTCGCGCTACCACTTCGTCCGGGTCTTCCGGGATGTGTACGGGCAGACACCGGGGCAGTATCTGAGCCGCCGCCGCATCGAGCGCGCGGAGGACCTGCTGCGCACCGCCGACCTGTCGGTCACCGAGATCTGCACACTGGTGGGCTTCGCCAGCCTGGGATCCTTCTCGTCGAGTTTCAAGAAGCACACCGGCCTCACCCCGAGTGAGTACCGTGCCCGGCATGTCGGGCAGGGAGCGGCACTGATTCCCGGGTGTTACGCGCTGCTCTGGCACGGAAGCTTCAAGGGACTGCTGAAGCGCGGCACCGAAGAGCGCAACTTTGGAGAAGCCCCGTGAGGCGGCGGTAACTACGGTGGTTGCAGCGCGTGGGCGAGTGGCGCCCCGCCGAGCACACGGAGTCAACCATGATCAAGGGCTTGTCCATCGCCAACGTCTGGGTCCTCGACCACGACCGGGCCAGAGCGTTCTACACCCAGAAGCTGGGGCTCGAGGTCCGTGTCGACATGACGATGGGCGAGGCCGGGATGCGCTGGCTCACCGTCGGCGCCAAAGACCAGCCGGATCTCGAACTCACGCTGATGGTCCCGGGCCCGCCCGCGCTCGACCCCGAGTCCGCCGAGGAACTGAAGAAGCTGATCGCCAAAGGCGTACTGGGCGCGGGCGTATTCGCCACCGACGACATCCATGCCGACTACCAGGCGATGAAGGCACGCGGAGTGGAGTTCCTGCAGGAACCGCAGGAACGGCCGTACGGCACCGAGGCCATCTTCCGTGATGACTCCGGCAACTGGTTCTCCTTCACCCAGCGCCGCGCGCAGCTCGATCTCGACAAGGATTGGAGCTGCTGACACGTGAGCCGTAGACCGTGATCTTCATGTCCGTATTTCGGCGTGCCGCTGGTCTGGGGCTCTCCCCGGTGCGAACCGGTCGGAAGGAGGCCGGGGTGGCGGCTGGCGGCCGGGCGTCAGCGCTTGGTGCGCCACAGCCAGCCCGCGGCGAGCGCGGGCAGGAGGATCTCCGCCCCGGCTGCGATCCGCTGCGGGGTCAGGCCGGCCGGGTCGACGTAGTACATGAACACATCCAGCGCGGCCGTCAGCACGACCGCGACGAATGTTGCGAGTGACTTGTCGCGCACCGTCCAGTAGGGCGAGATCCAGAGCAGCACCAGCGCGGCCAGCCGTACCGCCACGCTCAGCGGCAGCCACAGGACGGCCAGCAGCCCGACCATCGCCAGCAGCAGTACCGGAAACCAGCGGGGGCACACCGCGCCGCTGCGGCCTGCCGGAATCCCCGGCCCCGGGGTGGGCGCCGGCCCCCGCGTTGTCGAAGGTCCTCATTTCGACTCTCTCGTTGAAGTGCCTGTGTACAGCGCCACGGCGGCACGACGAACGTTCGTAGCAACGGCGAGGCGGGTCCGAGGGCGCTCTCCGCCGACCGGAACGGACGTGCTCCGTCCGCCGCGGCCGCGCGTGCATGGCGCCTTCGTGATCATCATGCCGGTCGATCCGGCGGAGTTACCGGACAGTTCCTGCAGATCTTGCGAAGGTCCGGCGAAAGCCTCACATGCCAATGCGGCAGGGACGGGCTTCCCGCGCCTCTCCACATGAACGCGAGTTGCTCCAGTACCTGGTCGAAGAGCTCAGGCGCTTCGGGCTCTACGATCCGCCGGTAGGGTCGGGTCGTTCTCGGGACCGGAGGTAGTCGTGGGCATTGAATGGGTTCGGCTCAAGCTCGATCTGGACGCGTTCGACGATGCTCGATTCGAGCCGTACCTTCGTAGCTGCCGGCAGGCCGGGCTCGAGTTCACGACCATGGCTGATGTCGGCGACACTGCCGAGCATCGGCGCGCACTCTACGAGTTGAACAGGACGTGCTCCGCCGACATCCCGGGGCGGGGGGAGTTCTACTCGTTCGACGAGTACCTCGCTCAGCGCATCGAAGTCCCCACCTACGACCCCCGAGGGGTCGTCCTCGCCCTGGACGGCGGGTCGTGGATCGGCATGGCGGCGACGTCGATCCGTCCCGAGGGGCACGCTTTCAGCGAGATGACCGGGGTACTGGCAGGCCATCGCGGAAGGGGGATCTCGCTGGCCATGAAGCTCCTCGCCATCCGGTACGCGCGTTCTGCGGGCGTGCGCTGGCTGCGGACCCTCCACCATCCCGGCAACGCCTCGGCGATCGGCATGAACCGGCGGCTTGGATTCGTCGACGACGCGCCGCCGACCGCAGTGGCGTGACGGGTCCTGGCCCTGGGCTCCACGCCCGCGACCGGCTGGCTGACAGGTTCGGGCCTGCGCCTGGCGGACGGGGTGGAGTGCGACGCCCGGTGCCAGGCGGCAATGGGCGTCTACGCCGCCGGCGACGTCGCCTCCTGGCACAACCCGCACTTCGGCACCCGGATGAGGCTGGAGCACCGGATGAACGCCACCGAACAGGCCATCGTCGCGGCCGGCAACCTGCTCGGCGACGCCGTTCCGTTTGCCCCTGTGCCCTACTTCTGGACGGACCAGTACGACATCAAAATCCAGGCGTACGGCATCTTCCCGCCCGACGCGGACCTGCGGATCGTCCAGGGCGACCCATCGGACGGCCACTTCGCCGCCGCTTACGGCCGCCACGGCAGGGTGGTCGGTGCACTCGGCTGGAACATCCCGCGCCAGATGCGCACACTGCGCCGCCTGGTGCTCGAACGCACGCCGTGGACGGCCGTTACGGCCACACCCGCGCTCCGCCCGGCCACCGTGAACTGACCTCATCAGGTCGTCGCAGACGGCAAGGGGAGGCCGTACGAAGGCGACCTACGGCACTACGACGGTCAGCGACGTGCTAGTCAGTTCGAAACCGAGCTTCTCGTACACGCGGCGTGCCGGATTCGCGTCGCTCACGGCGAGGGCGACTTCGGTCAACCCGTCGGCCGCCGCATCGCTGAGCACTCTGCGGAGCAGGTCGGCGCCAAGTCCCGCGTAGCGTTCCCCTGGTTGGCGAAACACGTCGGCGATCCAGGGCAGGCCGTTGCGGTCGGTGACGATCGCCCCGGCGACGACGTGGTCCGTCTCGTCCACTACCAAGGCACTGCACGGAAGCACGGGACCGAGGACGGAGCCCGCCAGGAGAGGTGCCAGACGCTCGTTCAGTGCTTCTTCGTCGCTGCCCTGGTGATGGTCAGGGTGCCCGGCGGCAAATGCGGCTCGCCATGCCGGGAAGACCGCGTCGGCATCGCGGTCGCATGGAACCACGCGAAGTCCGTCTCCGAGGCGCGACGACCAGTCGGCCGGCGGTGGAGACGCGATCAGGTCCATTCGCATCTCATGAGCGTGCCGCATCACGCGGGCGCCGCGGCGCAGCAGTTGCTCGCCGAGCTCCACCGACCCCGACACCGCCCATCCGGACATGTCGGAGACGATGGTGTCCACGGGGTCGGGGCCGACCACTTCGGCCAGGTCTGCCCATGGGTGCCCCTCGCGAACACCGCGCAGGTAGGTCAGGACCGGCACACCGTGTGCGTTCGTCAGGGTCTGGCGCTGTTCGTCGTTCTCAGTCACTCTTCGTCCTCGGTGGATCTCGTGCGATCGGCGCTGACATCCTGCTGTTTCGCGTTCGGCACGGCAACAGAATTAAGGTCCACCTCGGCAGTCCTGCTGAACTTCCGGGCTGCGAATGTCCGCTACGCCCGTATTGCCCCTATGTTGCTTTCGTCTACGTCACATGTCCCGGTCCGGTCGCGACGGTCACCAAGGGCGGATGAGGTCATCCGCGTCCTCCGCGGCGAGGTGTGGACTTCTGGTGTTGCAGCAGGTCCTGAGCCAGGCCTGCACGGAACGCGCCGCGTGTACACGCGAAGAAGGCAGGGCCGCGCAGCCCCTTCATGTTCACTTTGCCGCACCAGCCAACGGAGTATCTGATGACGTCCGCGAGAACCGCGCAGGAACCCGCTTCCCGAACCGCCGGCAGCTTGTTCGCCCGCCCGGCGAAAGCGGCGTTGGCGGACGCGCTGCGCAACGCCTCGTACGAGATCCTGCCGTTCAAAAGCGCGGAGGAGAAGGTGCTGGCCCATGTCCCGAAGGATGTGGCGCTCACGGTGACGACGACCGAGGCCAAGGGCCTGGGTCCCACGATCGATCTGGCCGTTCGGCTCAGCGAGCACGGCTACAGCGCCGCCCCGCACATAGCGGCGCGGTTGGTGCGCGATGAGGCACACCTCACCGACGTCGTGTCGCGACTGTGGGACTCCGGCGTCGATCGGCTCTTCGTCATCGCCGGGGACGCCCCCGAACCGGCGGGTGCTTTCCCGGACGCACTGAGTCTGCTCGAGGGCCTTCAGGCAGTGGGACAGACTTTCGCGTCCATCGGGATCGGTGGTTACCCCGAGGGGCACGGCACGATCAGCGACGAGCTGATCGAGAAGGCCCTTCAGGTCAAGGCGCCTTACGCGAGCCATGTCATCACGCAGTTGTGCTTCGATGCCGAGACCACGATCCGTTGGGCGCGCACAGTGCAGGCAGCGGGGGTCGAGTTGCCCGTCCGGGTCGGCATTCCCGGCGCGATCAGCCGCCAGAAGCTGATCCGTGTCTCGGCCGGGCTCGGCTTGGGCCAGTCGGCCCGCTTCCTGAAGAAGCAGCAGAACATGCTCTGGCGCTTCTTCCTGCCCGGGGGCTACAGCCCGAACAAGTTGATCGAGCGGCTCACACCCGCATTCGGCATGTCCGGCCACCGCTTGCAGGGCTTCCACATGTTCACGTTCAACGACCTCGACAGCACCGAGGCCTGGCGTCAGGCCTGGCTGGCCCGTCTGTCCTGACTCATGTCGTACATGGCCCCGGAAACGGCACACGGAGCCTGGCACTGTGCACGGCGCCCGCGGCCACGAGGCCGAGACTCGCACCCTGGCCCGCGTCGTTCGCCGGCGACTGACAGAGAGTGGGGGTCGACGTCGTAGCGCCCCCAGGGAGGGCGCTACGTCGACCGGATCCGCGTGACTCGAGTCCACGGTCGAAATGTCGAGGGGCGTTCACTTGCCTGCCCGCTTGATCGCGTATTGATAACGGGTCTAGTCCAACGCGCGGGGTTGATGTCCCGTGTCCCGCGCGGCAGCCGAAAGGAAAGACCGTGGAACGCAGATCCCTGCTGGGCGCGACCGCAGGAGCCCTGGTGCTCGGAGGTCTCGCCCAGGTGCCCGCCGAGGCCGCGTCGGCCGCCGACGGCAACGGCGGCGATGGCGGGCTTGTCACCACGTTCAACGTCATCAGCGACATTCAGGGCGACCTCGGCGACTTCGCCGGGGCGCTGAAGGACATCAAGGCCACCAACCCGCACTCCTCGGGCATGGCCGTCGCCGGGGACATCACCCCGCGCGGCTACGACTTCGAATACGCCGAAGTGCAGAAGGTCCTGGACCAGGGCCCCAAGCCGCGTGAGGTCGCCTGGGCCATCGGCAACCACGAGTTCTACGTCCCCAAGTGGGCCGACCCGGACACCCTCGCCCAGAGCACCTGGCCCAACGGCACCACCGAGGAATCCCTCTTCCGCAGCTTCTACAACTTCGCCAAGCGGTCCACGATCTATGCCGAGACGACGTTCGGCGGCATCCCGATCCTGACCATCGGCACCGAGCGCTACATGAAGTACCACGACAACTCCCTGTGGGACGAGGTGTGGATCAGTGAGGCGCAGTTCCAGTGGCTCGAGGACCGCCTGCAGTACTGGTCGCGGCGCCGCAAGCCGGTCATGGTGATCACCCACCACCCGCTGCCCAACACCGTCTCCGGTACCCGCAGCAAGATCTACATGAGCGACTACCTCCAGCCTGACCGCCTGCTCGGTCTCCTCGGCCGTTACCGCGACGTGTTCCTCTTCAGCGGCCACACCCACTGGGACCTGACCCTGTCCGACTGGTACGTGCGCCGGGTGGTGCCGGGCACCGCCAACCTCGACGGCTTCTCGGTGATCAACACCGGTGCGGTGCAGACCGGTTTCGCCGACAACGGCCAGGGCGGCGAGGTCACGGTCCCCGGTCACTTCAACCAGGGACTCCAGGTGGACGTGTACCGCGACCGCATCGTCATCAAGGCACGTGACTTCGCGACCGGCACCTGGATGAAGCAGATCTCCGTCCCGCTCGCCACACGGATCTGACCCCGGACCGGGTAGCGCCGCCAGGGCCCGGCGACGTTACCCGGCCGCGGTCCGTGCGTGCTCACTTCACGGGCGCCTGCTCATGGGAAAGCGCCTTGCCCGGCATTGCTTCGGGCTTCTGACGGATCCGGCGAGGTCGTGGCCCTCGGGCTTCGCGCTGCCGTGTCCACTGCAACTCCTGTGGATGGGTGGCGAGCGCTTCCATGGTGACGTCCATCCACTTCCATATGAGCAGCGAAGTCAGGGCGTCGTGCAGCGCGGCCGGGTTCTCGGCTTCGTACAGGCCGACCGTGGCGTTGCGGCCCGGTACGCACCACGGCCGCGACCGCCGGGGTGCTGGGCTGGAGCGTGTCTCTCGGACATCGCGTGGTGCGGCCGCGTGGAACCTGGCCGTATGAACTTGGCAACGAGGCGACTGGTCCATGACAATTTGCAGATGATCGATCGAGTCAGCCTGGCTGTATCGGCTCTGGGCGTTCTGGTCTGCCTCATGCTCGTCATCGGTGCGTTGCAGGCGTATCTGGCCGGGGATCAGCCTGCATGGTTGGTCGCGTTGGCGTGCCTGCTGCAAGTCACCACGGTCTGGAGCGCAGCCGGCAGCCGAGTGATCTGCGACTTATGGGCGATCGATGTCAAAGACCTTGTGTAGGCGGTTGATGTGTTCATAGCATCCTCTCAACTTTCGCTGAGAGAGGGACAAAGATGAACTCCGCTCAAGGAAAGTCACACGGTCGCCGTCAATTCCTCCGTGGAGCAGCGGTCTCCGCCGCCGTACTGGCCGTCGGATCGCAGACCTGGTCGGCGCAGGCGGCCCCGTCCCCCGGAGCGGGCAGACGAGTTCCGGCAGGCCGCATCGGTCTCCAGCTCTACTCGGTGCGCGACATGCTCGCCGTCGATCCCGAGGGCACCCTCGAGATGATCGCGGACGCGGGCTACGCCGAGATCGAGCCCGCCTACACCTACGGCGGGCGCACCGCCGAGCAGTTCCGCAGGATCGCCGATGCGAACGGGCTGCGGGTGATCGGCAGTCACCACAACCCCGGCGACTTCCGGGGCGCCCGCGCGCAGCAGACCTTCGACAACGCGCTGGCGCTCGGACAGGAGTACGTCGGCGTCTCCTACATGGACGGCGCCCAGACCGCCCAGGGCTACCGTGCGATGGCGCGGGAGATGAACCAGTGGGGCGAGGCCGCCCGGGCCCGGGGACTGCGCTGGTATGCCCACCTGCACGACAACGAGTTCCACGCGGATCGGCAGACCGGGCAGACTCTCTTCGACGTGTGGCTGGAGGAGACCGACCCGGATCTGGTCTGGTTCGAGATGGACCTCTACTGGATCCTGCGGGCAGGTGCGGACCCGGCCCCCTACCTCAGGTCGTACGAGAAGCGGTTCCCGATGCTGCACGTCAAGGACGGCGCACCGTGGAACAACATCGAGACCGACCTGGGAGAGGGCGAGATCGACTTCGCGGGGATCTTCGCCAACCTGCGGCAACTGCCCCATCACCACTACATCATCGAGAGGGACCAGCAGCCCCACCCGGTCCGCACCGCCCACGTGTCCTACGACTACTTCCGCACGATCCGCGTAGGCCCTCCGGGCAACGGCCACGGCCCCGGCGGAGTCGCTGAGAGGTCCTGACCGACCACTTCGGAATGAGCTGTCAGGGCCGAGGCAGCGGTGAGCGCGCGACGCGAAACCCCACATCGTCGATACGGAAGGTCGGGTGACTGCGCCGCCGCACCGAGGCCCGGCAGCTCCAGTGCTCGTCGGACCATCCACCGCCACGAAGTACTCGATAGGTGCCGTACACCTCGGCGTCGTAGACGTCCCAGCACCAGTCCCACACATTGCCCAGCATGTCGTACAGGCCCCATGCGTTGGGCTGCTTGCCGCCGACAGGGTGGATCCGCCCATCCGAGTTGCCCTGATACCAGGCGACCTCGTCGAGTCGGCCGTACCGAGGGCCGGTGGTACCCGTACGGCAGGCGTGTTCCCACTCTGCCTCGGTCGGCAGCCGGTAACCGTCGGCAGAGGCGTCCCATTCGGCCGTCTCGTCGCCGGCACGGAGGTGATACGCGGGCGTCAGACCGCCGTGCTGGGACAACGCGTTGCAGAACCGGACCGCGTCCCACCACGAAACACCCTCAACGGGCAGCCGGTCACCTCGGGCGGTGCTCGGCCACTGACCGGTGACCTGTGCGTACCACGACTGAGTGACCGGGAACGCCGTCATCTGGAACGGCGCGACGTCGACCGGCCAACTGCGCTGCGTCCGCCGATCCGACAGTGTCACTCGTCCCGGCGGGATCGTAACCATCCCGACTCCCAACCCCGTGTCCACAACGGATCACCCTACCGGCACCCTCCACCGCCCCGTCGATTGGCAGTCAGTGGCAGTGACCGGGCCAGTGCGGATCCGCCGCGCCGGCTGCCGGTGATGCCGAGCAGTCGGAGGAGATCATGCGTCTGCATCTGAACGAGGTGGCCCGTACGCTCGTGCGTGGCTTCGATGGCGTCCAGGCCGGCCAGGAACAATCAGCGTCACGGAGCGGTGTACGCCTCGCATGGGCTGCTTCTGCGTCGGCTCGGCGAACCACCGCTCCACCGGGTGCAGCCGGAGCCTGCCCGTCGCACCGGCTCGTCAGCCGACCACCTCCTTCACCAGAGGGTGGAGTAGAGCGAAGGAGCGTGCGTCTGCGGGCGTGTCCGAGACCCTCGACGGCCTGCCTTTCCCGCATGGGCATGGCCTGCGTCATGAGCTTCGCCGGAGCGGCCCTGCCCATCGCCGCAGGTGCTCTCGTTTTGAGGCGGTCATGGATCGTCGTGGTGATGGCCATCCTCGTACTTGCCGGGCTCGGAGCGGCCCTCGGCCGCACCGTTGCCGGACGGCCCGTTCGCTGGGCGGTGACGATGGGAACGGGCGGCGTCGTTTGAATGACCTTGTCACCATGGGCCATGCGGGACTTGCGCATCGTGTACACGTACATCCCCAGATGCCTCCGCAGCCGGGCCGCAGGGCGGTTGGTGTTCCCAGAGGTCATCAGCACGGGACGTGCGGTCAAGGGCGAGTCTCAGCGTCCCTCTCCTTCATGGTGTGCCGGAACACCGCCTACCGTCAGATGCCGGCCGTGGCCGATCGCGTCCTGCCCGTCGGTTGCCGTACGGGCTGCTCATTCGGGAGTACTTGGCGCAGCGCGCGGCCGGTGTGGCTGTGCCCCACGGTGACCACGTGTTCGGGGGTGCCCTCGGTGACGACCCGCCCGCCGGCCATGCCCCCTTCGGGACCGAGGTCGATGACCCAGTCCGCGGTCTTGATCACGTCCAGGTTGTGTTCGATGACGATCGCCGTGTTGCCCTTGTCGACCAGGTGGCCGAGCACGTCGAGGAGCTTGGCGATGTCGTGGACATGCAGGCCGGTGGTCGGTTCGTCGAGGATGTACAGCGTGTGGCCGGTGAACCGCTTGTGCAGTTCGGCGGCGAGCTTGACGCGCTGGGCCTCGCCGCCCGACAGGGTCGGAGCGGGCTGGCCGAGGCGTACGTAGCCGAGGCCCACGTCGACCAGGGTGCGCAGGTGCCGGTGGATCGAGGTGCTGGGGTGGAAGAACTCGGCGGCCTGCTCGATCGGCATGTCCAGCACTTCGGCGACGTTCCTGCCCTTGTAGCGCACCTCGAGGGTTTCGCCGTTGTAGCGGGTGCCGTGACAGACCTCGCAGGGGACGTACACGTCGGGCAGGAAGTTCATCTCGATGCGGAGGGTGCCCTCACCCGCGCACGCCTCGCAGCGGCCGCCCTTGACGTTGAAGGAGAACCGTCCGGCCTGCCAGCCGCGGACCTTCGCCTCGGTGGTGGCGGCGAACAGCTTGCGGATGGGGTCCCACACACCGGTGTAGGTGGCTGGGTTGGAGCGTGGGGTCCGGCCGATCGGTGACTGGTCGACGTGGACGACGGCGTCCACCAGATCGGCGCCGAGCAGCCTGCGGTGATGCCCCGGTACGGTGCGGCTGCCGTGCAGGTGACGGGCGAGGGCCGGGTGGAGGATGTCGTTCACGAGCGTGGACTTGCCGGAGCCGGACACACCGGTGACCGCGATCAGGCAGCCGAGCGGGAAGGAGACGTCTATGCCGCACAGGTTGTGCTCCCGGGCGCCGACCACTGTCAACTGCCGATCGGGCGAGACCGGGCGGCGTACCGGGGGGACGCGGATCTGCCTGTGCCCGGACAGGTAGGCCCCGGTCAGTGACCGTTCGTCCGCCAGGAGTTGGGGGAGCGGGCCGCTGTGGACGACGCGGCCGCCGTGCTCGCCGGCACCGGGGCCGAGGTCGACGATCCAGTCGGCGGCCCGGATCGTGTCCTCGTCGTGCTCGACGACGATCAACGTGTTGTCCAGGTCGCGCAGTCTCAGCAGGGTGTCCAGCAGGCGCTGGTGGTCGCGTGCATGGAGCCCGATGGTCGGCTCGTCCAGCACGTACAGCATCCCGGTCAGGCCGGAGCCGATCTGTGTGGCCAGCCGGGTGCGCTGCGCCTCCCCGCCTGACAGGGTGGCCGCGGCCCGGTCCAGTGCCAGGTAGTCCAGACCGACGGAGAGCAGGAAGCCCAATCGCGCCTGAAGCTCCTTCAGGACCCGGCCGACGATCCGGCGCCGGCGACGGTCCAGCACGAGTCCGGCCAGGAAGTCCGCGCATTCCCGTACGGACAGGGCCGCCACCTGGGCGATGGACCGCTCGCCCAGTTCGCGGTGTTCGAGCGTGACGGCGAGGATCTCCGGCTTGAGCCGTGCACCCTGGCAGACGGGGCAGGGGACCTCCCGCAGGTAGCCCTCGTACCGTTGGCGGCCGTAGGCCGAGTCCGAGTCGGCCTCGGCGATGCGGCGCTCCAGGAACGGGATCACACCTTCGTACCGCGTCCAGTAGCTGCGCTCCCGGCCGAACCGGTTGTGGTAGCTGATGTGGACCGGCTCGTCCGTGCCGTACAGCACCACCGTGCGCTGGCCGGCCGACAGCCTTCGCCATGGCGTGTCCAGCGGCAGGTCGCAGGCGATGGCGACGGACTCCAGCAGCCGTCGGAAGTATTCGGTCTGCCGGCCCGCCCACGGCGCGATCGCTCCGTCGGCCAGGGACAGCATGTCATCCGGCACTACCAGGTCGTGGTCGACCTCGGTACGTACGCCCAGGCCGGTGCAGCGCGGGCAGGCCCCGTAGGGCGAGTTGAACGAGAACGTCCGCGGCTCCAGCTCCGTCACCGTCAGCGGATGGTTGTGCGGACAGGCCAGATACTCGCTGAAGATCCGTTCCCGGCTCGCTGATACCTCCGGCTCATCGAGGAACTCGACGATCACCTGTCCCTCGGCCAACCGCAGGGCGGTTGCCACCGAATCGGTGAGGCGGCGTGCGACATCCGGCTTGACGGCCAGCCGGTCGACCACGCACTCGACGCGGTGCCGGCGCTGCTTCGTCAGGGTCGGCGTCTCGGTGAGCCGGTGCACCACGCCATCGACCCGCACCCGCGAGAAGCCCTGGCCGCGCAGGCTGGTGAACAGTTCGTTGTACTCGCCCTTGCGGCCCCGCACCAAAGGGGCGAGGACCTGGAAGCGGGTGCCAACGGGCAGGGCGAGGACCTGGTCGACGATCTGCTGCGGGGTCTGCCGGTCGACGCGCGCGCCGCAGGCGGGGCAGTGCGGGACGCCCGCACGGGCGTACAACAACCGCAGGTGGTCGTAAACCTCGGTGATGGTACCCACCGTGGAGCGCGGGTTGCGGGTGGTGGTCTTCTGGTCGATCGACACCGCCGGGGACAGGCCTTCGATGAAGTCCACGTCCGGCGGGTCGAGTTGGCCGAGGAACTGGCGTGCGTACGCGGACAGGGACTCGACGTAGCGCCGCTGCCCCTCCGCGAAGATCGTGTCGAAGGCCAGGCTGGACTTGCCGGAGCCGGACAGACCGGTGAAGACGATCAGGCTGTCGCGGGGCAGGTCGAGGTCGATGTCGCGCAGGTTGTGCTCCCGCGCCCCGTGCACCACCAGCCGGTCGGGCATTTCCGCCTCCTCATGCCGATCGCCTCGCCCCCGTGGGTAACCAGGGAGACGCCGCGCACGGCGTGGACCTCACGGACGTCGGTGCGGCGCCTGCCGGCCAGAAGCCCGAGCAGGGCGACCGGGGCGCCCCTGGCGGTTGGCTGAGGCAGGTCGGAGCGGCAGACGATGTGCGGGCCGTTGATCACAACGACGGGTCCGTCTGGAAGCTCGGCGGGCGACGAAGCGCCCCTGGTTCGGGTGGTGGGTGCGGTCATTCCGCGTCTCCCTACCGGTCGGCAGGGACCGTCGACGCTGACGTGCGCCGCGATTGGCGGTGGGCCTCTCCACCGTCCGTCTCCTGTTCACGGTACGAGCGGTCTTCGCAGACTTCCAGTAGATGGCCGGCACGGCCCTGCGCCCGGACCGCCGATGCCATGTGCTGGATCGCCAGCGGTCGGCCTGGTCCGGTGGAGGGCAGGAGCCATCGGTGCGGCGGGGGCGGATCGACCACGAGTTCCGTGAGAACGGCTTCGAGGCAGGACCTCGCCGGGAGCGGGGGCAGGATGAGGTCGTTCAGCCTCGTGCCGTGCCCTTCACACCTGGAAGCCGGGTGGGTCAGACGTGCCCGAAGAACATGCTGCCGGGTGCGTCCGGGTCGTTCGAGAGGAAACGCTCACGCACCGCGCGGATGAATTCGTAGCGCGAGATCGCGCCGTCCCCGTCGGTGTCCAGCTTGGCGAAGCTGTCCATCGCGTCGGGCGCATCGCTCTTCCACACGTCCCTCAGGAAGCGGGCGAACTCGTCCTTGCTGATCTCGTTGTCGCCGTTGACGTCGAAGATCGCATGGCCGCCGCCCTCGGTCACGTTGAGCCGGCTGGTGTCGATGACCGCGAGACGGTTGGCCGTGACGCATTGGTCCTTTGTGAGCCGGTCCCCCTCCACACCCGCGTGACGCAGCTGCTCAAGCCAGAAGATCTGGAGTGCCCTGGCCCGGCGGTCGTCCTTGTCGAGCCGGTAGGCCTTGGATGTAGCGGTCCGCGAGCTTTCGGTAGTCCGACCAGTCGAGATAGCCGTCGTGGTCATGGACCGAACCCGTTCCGTGATCTTGTCTCGCGGCCTCCTCAGCATGAGGCAGGGCCTCCCTGAGGAACGCCGAACCACGCAGGTGACCACCCGATTTGTTGATCATTCCGGGCGCTGGTCCGGGTGCCGGCACGGTCGTCCTGGGCTTCTCGGAGCCGGTCGGCCGGTTCCCCGTCGGCGGCCCAAGTTGCGGCGGACGGCGCACTTCGGCGGTTCGGGGCTTGCGGACGGTTTTCCGGTCAGCACGGCGGGTGACCCCTGGTTCAAGCTTCCTTAGACGGTCTAAGGACAGTCCCTTTGACTGGACCCAGGCCCGCATCCACCATGGTGGAAGGCGATGAGGCTCGCCTTCGATCGCGGATGTGCGCCGCTGATGGCCTCTACCCGGTACCTGATCCGCATGGACTGGAGGTCGCCATGATGGAGGTCACCGTGCAGGTGGAGGCGACCGTGGGCTCCCGCGTCGCACCGGACCACGAGCCCGAGCCGCAACCCCGGCAGTGGGGCGGCCACCTCGTGCTCGACGGGTTTCCGGTCGGAGAGGGGTTCGTCAGCGACAGCCTGGCCCCGAACGGAGAACCGGCCGATGTACTGGTCCTGATGGAAGAACCGGCACTGCCGGGCACCGTACGGGCCCGGCCGGTCGCCCTGCTCCACGCCAGTGTGGACGGACAGCCCGTCGACGAAGTCGTCTGCGTGACAGCCCGCGACCCGCACTTCGAGAAGATCACGGACCTGCCGGGACTGCAGGCCTGGCACTGCGACGACGCAGCTCTGGAGGCCCTGCTGCGACGGCTGGGACATGGCCACGCCTGGCAGGTCGTCGGCTGTGAGGGAGCAGCCGGCGCCGAGGAGTTCCTGTCGGACGCCCACCACACCTACGAGCGTCTGACCGGCTGCATCGACTGAACTGCCGCTCCGGCATGTTGGAGAAGAGCACCCTGCCCCGGAAGGTGCCGCGAGGTGTTCCCGTCAGTGGGCCGGTGACGAGTCCGCCCCAGGTGAGGTGTCCAAGTCGTCGCAGGGCAGCACGCCGCGTGGGCTCAGGGCGGTCGTATGGACCCGGCCATGGAAATGGCCCGCCGGACGGCTCACCCCCCACAGGAGAGCCGCCCGGCGGACCGGTCAGGATGTGATCGTGATCAGCGCACGGCGTACGCGTCGGTCACGGTCTGGATGACGGAGTTGCCGTTGGAGTCCGTCAGTTCGGTCTTCAGCGTGACCGGCTTGCCGGCCGCGCCCGCGTGGTTCACGGTCGCGGTCCAGCGGCCATCGCTCTGCGAGGTGGTGCCCTCGGTCCAGGTCGTACCGCCGTCGTACGAGTACGAGACCTTGGCGGCGACCAACTCGCCGGGCGTGTAACCCGCGTGACCGGTGACGCTCAGGCCGATCGTCTGACCGTCCTTCGCCGGAAGGGTCTTGAGCCCGTCCGCGTCCAGGTCGTAGTTCGGGAAGAGCAGCGGAATGCCCTGGGAGTAGGCCTTCTCGTCCCGGTGCGAGCGGAACTTCCAGACCGTCTGGGTGTGGGTGGACCGCTTCCACACGGCGGCAGGCGACCCGAACTTCATGGTCTCCAGGGAGAGTTCGTACGCGGCGTCCTCAGCCGGGACGGTGAACACCCCGGACGGCCACCCGGTCTGGCCGATCACCTTGCCGCCGCTGGTGAGCTTCATGCCGCCGAGGTCCCCGAAGGAGCCCTGGATGCCCATGTGCTCGGTATCGCCCCAGAAGGCGGGCGCTACGCCGATCAGGTTGTCCTGCCGTTCGGCGGCCAGTTGGAGCTTGCCGTCGGCGTCGCGCGGGGCGGACGGGGCCGGGATGCCCCGGTACCAGTTCTCCGCCCGCTTCGAGCCTTCGGTGTACGTGCGCGCCTGGTCGGCCATGAGCTCGCCCCAGGGGAAGCTGGAGGAGAGGTAGCGGGTCCAAGCGGTGTCGCCCGCCGAGTAGTACTCGGTGCGCTTGCCGGGGGCGGCGACGGAGTCGGTGGCGGCGGAGAACATCCCGCCGTACGGCCGGCCCATGAGCATCGTGTCGACGTAGTCCGCCGCGGCGCCCATCGCCTCGTAGGTCGAGGTGACCGTGCCGAGCTTCTTGTCCCGGACCTGGTAGGTGCGGTCCGAGGTGACCGGGCCGGTCTCGGGGAAGGCGAGGTTGTAGACGAACGGGCTGACGGCGGTGGCCTTCCAGCTCAGCGTCACCGGGCCGTTGGCCAGGGCGGCCTTCAGCGCGGCGGCCTCGTCCGCCTCGATGCCGAGCGAGGGCACCGGCGCCTGACCGAAGCCGAGCGACGGCTGCCAGGGGCCCGCAGCGCGGCGGTGGGCGATGATCGCCTTCGCGCCCGCGGCCTTCGCGTCACGCGCCAGGCTGTACAGGTAGCCGTCGTTGCCGGCCTCGACCAGCGCGATCTTCCCGGCGACGCCCGCGGCCTTCAGCTCATCGGGGGTGCCGGTGCCGGCGTCGACCAGCGCGGCCTCGCCTGTTCCGTCCAGGTTGACGGAGCCGGTGCTCGCCGCCCTCGGGTGCAGTTCGGCACCGCCGACGACCGACATCTGCTCGATCTGCGGGGCGTACGAGCGCCAGAAGCTGGTGAACTCGAAGTCGCCGTCGCGCGCCTTGCCCTGCACGTCCGCCAGGTAGGTCCGGATGCTCCGGTTGCCGGTGATGGAGCCGGAGTGCAGCCAGGTCCCGTCCCAGCTACGGCCGAAGGCCAGGGTCGTGGAGCGGCTCTCGGAGGCGCGGTCCGCGGTCTCGACCTGGAGCCGGTGCGCCTTGCGGGCGTCGAGCACCAGGGTGGTGTCCTTGGCGACGTCGACCTGGGGCCGGGCGAGGTAGCCGACGGACTCGGTCATGCTGCCCGTGGCGTCCGGCGTGGTGACGAAGCCGGAGACGAAGTACGCGCCGGGGCGTACCTGGTAGACCTGCTCGGCGGTGCCGTCGTTGAAGCGGCGCTCACCGCTGGAGGTGTCGGTGCCGATGACGTCCAGCGAGGAGGAGCCCGTGGCGGGCTTGCCGGCGCGGTCGATCATCTTGACGCGCAGGGTGACGGTCTCCGGCTCGACGTACAGGGAGAACGGGGTGGAGACCTTCACACCGTCGGGCCCGGTGGCGAGTACGCGTCCGGTGACGTCGCCGTACTGGGCGGCCTTCAGGTTCGCGGCAGGGTCGATGTGCAGCGGGACCTTCACGGTGGCCCCGGCCGGGACGGTGACGGTGTTCGCGTCGAGCGCGGCGACGGGGGAGCGGACCTCGGAGCCGTCGTTGCCGGTGACGCCCTGGACCTTCAGCGACAACTTCATCGGACTGGCGCCGGAGTTGGTGTAGGGGAGGTCGACGGTGGTGCGGTCACCGTTGCTCTGCGGCCAAGAGAAAGTGCCGGCCTGGACGGCGGGGGCGCCGACGACCGTCGTGTCGATGGCGGCCTTCACGTCGAGACGGCCGGCGCCGGTCTCGCGCACATCGCCGGGGATGTCGCTCTTCGCGGACGACACCAGAGCGGTCTTGACCTGCTGGGCGGTCCAGTCCGGGTGACGCTGCTTCACGAGGGCGGCGGCGCCTGCCACGTGCGGGGTGGCCATCGACGTACCGGACATCGACTGGTAGGCGTAGATGCCCCGGCCGCCCGCGGCCGCGGCGGAGATACCGACGCCGGGGGCGGCGATCTCCGGCTTGAGGGTGTGTGCGCCGAGCACGGGCCCGAGGCTGGAGAACCAGGCGGTGGAGTCGTCGCGGTCGACAGCGCCGACGGTCAGCACACTCGGGGCGCAGCCGGGCGAGGAGACGGTGTTGTGCGTCGGGCCGGCGTTGCCTGCCGCGACGACGAACAACGTGTCCTTGCTCTGGGCGAGTTTCTCGGCGGCGACGCTCATCGGGTCGGTGCAGTCCGTCGGCTCCGGGCTGCCGAGGCTCATGGAGACGACGTCGGCCTTCTGGTCGACGGCCCACTGCATTCCGGCGATGATCCAGGATTCGGCGCCGTAGCCGCCGTCGTTGAGGACCTTGCCGTTGAGCAGTTCGGCGTCGGGGGCGACACCCTTCTTCTTGCCGTCGCTCGCGGCACCGGAGCCGCCGACGGTGGAGATGGTGTGGGTGCCGTGGCCCTGCCGGTCGTCGGTGCTGCTGGAGTCGGTGAAGTTCTCCGAGGCGGCGATCCGGCCCTTGAGGTCCGGGTGTTCGGCGTCGGCGCCGGTGTCGAGGACGGCGACCTTGGTGCCCTTGCCCGTGTATCCGGCGGCCCAGGCGAGGTCGGCGCCGATCTGCTTGGTGGACCGGTCGAGGGTGGCCTGGACCTTGCGGTCGAGCCAGATCTTCTTGAGACCGGAGGCGGAGCGGGAACGGGTATTGGTGACGTCCGCCCAGAAGTCGGCGGCCTTCGCCTTGTCCGTCTTCAGCGCGATGCCGTCGATGGCGTCCAGCTCGGGGCCGCGCTTCGCGCCGCGCGGGGTGGCGGGCGCGGTGCGGCCCGCGGCGTTGCCGTAGACGGCGATCAGCGGCAGCGCGGTGGTGTGCGCGTCGTCGTAGCCCTGCCGGATGAGTCCCGTGACATTGAAGAGTTCCTCGTCGACCTTGCCCGCGGCCAGCGCCCGAGCGGCGGTGTCGGGGTAGACGTAGAGGTCCTTGCCGGACTGCCGGGTCTGGAGGAGGGGCATGGAGCCGTCCTCGCGGGGCAGTGCGGTGACCGACGCGGCCCCTGAACCGTCCGTGCGTACCAGGACCTTGTCGCCGGTGACCAGGGTGACGGTGACCGGTGTGCCTGCCTTGGCAGCGGTCGTGCTGCCGGTCAGTGGTCTCTTTGCGGTCGGGTCGTCCTGCGGCGCGGCCGCGGACGGTGCGATCGCGGTGACGGCCAGGACGGCGGCGGTGGCCGCCCCCAGCGCCGTGCGCGATATCGGACGCATCGTTCTCCCTAAGTAAAACCGGTTAACTCTGAACTAACGGTGGCGTTCCGGAAGTTGTCGGAGCCGCCGTGGCGCCACATTGGCAGAGCGACGGGCGATACAGGGATGATGGCCACGGCGGGTTTACGCCGTGGCCGCTTTTCGCCGCGACCGGAAGCCCGAGTACGGCGACGACGTGCGGAGTCAGGTCTTCCGGGAGGGGAGCGAGGGATGCTGGGAGCCATAGGTCTCGACGAGATACAGGAGTCGGTGTACCGCGCCCTCGTGGCGGTGGGCGCCGCGGAGGTCTCCGACCTCGCCCACCGGCTGGCGCTCCCCGAGCCGGACACCGAACGGGCCCTGCGCCGGCTGGAACAGACCGGCCTGGCCGCCCAGTCCTCGTCCCGCGTCGACCGCTGGGTGGCGGCGCTGCCCGCGGTGGCGCTGGGGGCTCTGCTGACGCAGCAGCGCCATGAACTGGAGCAGGCGGAACTGGCGGCGGCGATGCTCGCCGAGGAGTACCGGGCGGAGGCGACCGATTCCGCCGTGCACGACCTGGTCGAGGTGGTGACGGGCGCGAGCGCGGTGGCGCACCGCTTCTTCCAGTTGCAGCTGGGGGCGACGAGCGAGGTGTGCGCCCTGGTCACCGGGAAGCCGGTCGCGGTGAGCGGTATGGAGAACGAGGCCGAGGAGCGGGCCGCCACGCGCGGGGTGTCGTACCGGGTGGTGGTGGAGCGCGAGGTGCTCTCACTGCCGTCCGGGATCATCGAGCTGTCGGCGGCGTTGAGCCGTGACGAGCAGTGCCGGGTCGTCGACCGGGTACCGACCAAGCTGGTCGTCGCCGACGGGGCCCTGGCGATGGTGCCTCTGACCGGCCGGGGCGCGGAGCCCGCGGCCCTCGTCGTCCACGCCTCCGGACTGCTGGAGTCGCTGATGGGTCTGTTCGAGGCGGTGTGGCGGGAGGCGATGCCGATCCGGCTCGGCGGGGGCGGTCGGCCGGAGGTGGAGTCCAACGGACCGGACGCCATGGACCTGGAGGTCCTGTCGCTGCTGCTGGCCGGGCTGACGGACGCGAGCGTCGCGAAGCAACTGGATCTGGGGCTGCGGACCGTGCAGCGGCGGGTGAAGGGCCTGATGGAACTGACCGGAGTGTCGACCCGGCTCCAACTGGGCTGGCACGCGTACGAGCGGGGCTGGGTGGCCCGGGAGCCCCAACTCTGACCTGTGGCCGCCTGCGAAGCCGCCCGGCTACGGCTGGACGCGGGCCACGACTCGCGCTCCGCCTTCTGATCACGTGTAATTGAGTCCTGCCGTGGGCCTCTGAGGTGGCAACATGCCGTGTCATGGCAGACGACAGCACCGGTAGGTTTCGGGCAGGCCAGACGGGCCTCATCGTCAGAGTGCCGGACGCGGAGCCGGCCGTGTGCGCATGGCGTGAACGGTTCGATGCGTCCGCTCGAGCAGGGGTTCCAGCACATGTCACGGTGCTCTTCCCGTTTCTCGACGAGAGCCGAATAGATGCGCATGTCTGGTCGGCTCTCGCTGACGTCCTCGGCAGGCATCACGCCTTAGACGTGCGGTTTGAGGCTTGCGGACGGTTTCCGGGGGTGCTCTATCTCGCTCCTGAGCCAGACATCCCGTTGCGGCGGCTCACCGAGGTGATCGCTCGCCGGTGGCCCGAAGCCCCTCCCTATGGCGGCAAGTTCACCGAGGTCGTGCCCCACCTGACCATCGCCGACGGCCAGGACGACGGTGTCCTGGATGAGATCGAAGCCGACCTTCTCGGCAAACTGCCCATCACGTCCAGGGTCTCGTCGGTTGACCTCATGGTGCATGACGGCGCGAAGTGGCAAGAGCGGGCGTCGTTCTCACTCCGTGAACGAAGAGGCTGAGGCTCGGCTGGTCCGCGCCGCTGCGCGCACTGGACCAGCGTGAACCCGATCAGCGGGCTTCGCCCTGCTTGACGACAGCGGGTCCGATTGGGCTTGAGCGTTCATCTGGTTCCGAGCACGGCCGGAGGCTCTGGCCCACCCAGCTCCGCAACAGCCTCTCCCGCTCGGACCCTCGAGGCGAACCGCCTTCCCATGCACGGCCCCATTCCGACATCGCCGCCAGCGTCGTGGCCATCGTCGCGGCGCCCTCCGTGAGGCGGGTCAGGAGGGTGCGGGAGAGGTCGACCTCGGTCTGCGGGTAGCCGACGGCCGCGGCGACGTAGGTCGCCAACTCGTGGTCGCCGTCGGATGATTCCACGCGCACCGTCATCATCGCCGGGGCCTCGTCCACCAGGCCGTGGCTCATGGGCAGGGCCAGCTCCTTCACCGTTCCCAGAGCCAGGTTCTTGACCGCGCCGACCTGCCGCATCAGGGACTTCACAGGGACGTCCGCCACCGTCAGGGCGTTCACGTCCTCCCACAGGTGAAGCCCGGACTGCCCGTCCCCGAGGGCCACCACGCCCTCGGGGGTCAGGCGCACCCCGGGAGCCAGACCGGACGGCTTCGCGCCCATGTACACGTCGCCCTCGGCGATCCAGAACAGGCCCACCATGGCCATGGATTGCTCACTTCTCCCGACGACGGCGCCGCCGTCGTCTCACACATCAAACGATCAGGTCGTCCTCCGCAACGCGCGAAGGAACCGGGAAGTTCCCGCTCGCCTGCCACGTTGGAGGCCAGGGGGATCTCCGGCCGGCCCGGGGCCGCCTCGGTGACAAGGCAGGCGGCGTCACCACCTACCGCAACTCAAGTTCGCAGCACTTAGGGTCTGTCCGGCGGATCCTGCGGCGTCACAGCGTCGAACAGGGGCCAGCCGTCCACCTCCACCGACCCCGCCGCGGGAAACAGTTCGCGGGCCAGCGCCTCGTCCAGCAGCGCCCTTACGCTGCCGGGCGCGTGGAGATTCAGATACTCCCGGTCCGGCAGACGCACCACCGTGCCCTCGTCGAAGTAGTGGTCGGCGATGATCCGGTCGGGTCCCGGCCGGAACACCAGACGCAGACGAGCCCGGCTTCCGGGACGCCATAGCGTCACCGTGCTGCTGCACCCGGGGTAGCCCCGCACCCGATCGTGCCGGTGCCCGAAACACCAGCCGTACATTGTGCTGCCCACCACCATGCGGCGGACCCTGCGCCTGCTCCCCATGGCGGCACTCTGGAGGCAGACCTGACAGGCCGTCTGCAGGGCACGCGGGCTTTGACGAGGACGGGGCCGGCCGCAGGGGGACGCCGTTCGGTCCTCAATCTGTCTGGGCGTCAAGGGAAGCCGCCCGAACGAGCCCGGGCGGTCATTCATGATCATTTCACCGGGATGTCAATCGGAACGCACCATGGCCCGGCGCGATCACCGTACCGTCTGGACCAGACCGGTTATCCATACGTTATCAAATCGTGCGGTGTAGCCGCGTCCGTAACTCCGAACCAGAGAACAGGAAAATCCGTGAGACTCACCCCTCTCGTGATCACCGCGGCTTCCGTCGCACTTGTCTCCCCGGCCGTGGCGCACGCCGACTCGCCCAGTTCCACCACCCCGGCCGCGCCTCGCGTCAGCGTCCCCGGCGGGCGGTACGAGCACGCGGTGGAGCTGAAGTTCCAGGTCGAGCGCGGCACCACGGTCCGCTACACCCTGGACGGCACGACGCCCACCCGTGACAGCCGCGTCTACTCGCCCGACAACCCGCCGCAGATCAAGCAGGACAGCAACGTCACGGCGGTCGCCTTCCAGGGCAACCGGAGCAGCGTTCCGGTGTCGTACGGCTATCTGATCAGGTCTCATGAGAAGCCGCTCGCCCGGTTCGTCGTGATGTCCGATGTGCATGTCGGAGGCCACGCCGGCAACGACGCGAAGTACGAGAGCTTCTTCGACACCATCGGGGCCGTCTTCCCCGATCCGGACGCGATCCTGTTGAACGGCGACATGATCAACGACAACGGCGACGGCAAGGGCCCCGATCACAAGATCGTCTCCGAGATCTTCCAGGCCAACCTCGCCCGCAAGGGCATGACCGGCACCAAGGTGCTGATCTCCAACGGCAATCACGACGCGAGCCTCGCCGCGATACGTGACGGGTACCCCAAGGAGTGGTTCCCCGACTCGGGCGGCGGCTACTACGAGGCCGAGGTGAACGGCCTGCACGTGCTCACGGTCAACACCGAGACGTACAACTCCAACACGGTCCAGCGCACCTGGCTGAAGGAGCGCCTCGCCGCGATCACCGCCGACCCGGCGTACACCGGCAAGCCCGTCCTGGTCCAGGGGCACCGGCCCACCACCGGTACGGTCATGGACGGACAGCAGACGGCCAACCCCCGCCTCGCGGAGGACCTGAGCGCCTTCCCGCAGGCCATCTACTTCTCCGGCCACTCGCACCTGAACATCAACGACGACCGTTCCATCCACCAGCGCGACTTCACCTCGGTCAACGACGGTTCGATGTCGTACATCGAGATGGACCACGGCTACCAGATGGTCACCGAGGACGGACTGGCGAACCGCTTCGAGTCGCCGACCGCGCAGGCACTCTTCGTCGAGGTCTACCAGGACCGTACGGAGATCGCGCGAGTGAACATGGCCGCGGACAAGCACGACATCTACGCCGGCGGCAAGTGGTCGGCGAGCTGGCAGCCGCCGTACGCCAGCGCGGGCACCCTCAGCGGCGCCACCTGGACCGTGCGTCTGAACGGTTCGACGAACCAGGAGATCAAGGACAACTTCCGCTACACCGACGCCGCGCGCAACACCGTGGCACCGACGTTCACCACGCGTCAGCCGTTGTCCCGGGTGAACGACGACAAGGGCGGCACGGTCCTGCGGATCGCCCAGGCCACCGACGACCAGATGGTGCACCACTACAACGTCGACATCACCGACGCCTCGACGGGGAAGTCGGTCGTCTCGTCCAAGGTCTTCTCGGACTACTACTTCATGCCCCGCCCGAACACCCTCGACATCCCGGTGCCGGGCACGGTCGACGGCGCCCAGTATGTGGCCCGGGTCGTGGCCGTGGACGCGTACGGTAACGCCTCACCGTCCGCCTCTCTCACGTTTGGCAAGTAAGCGGGCCCGGGACTGCGGCCACCCCCCACCCTGAGATCCCGCCCCGTCCCGCCCCTGCCCCTGGCCGGGTCGCCCGTCGTGTTCGACCGCGACGAGCGACCCGGCCTCGCTGTCGTACGCCTGATTTGACGTGTTTACGACAAGGCGGCATTACGCCAGGCCGAAACACTTTCCGCAGCTCATGGCCGGTGACACGGTAACGCCGTTCCAACCGATCACTCCTCAGCTCGGAGGGACTCTGATGTTCCGTTTCAGAACGGCGAGCCCGCGCACCGCCCGGCGGACAGCCGCCGCGCTGGTCGCCGCTTTGGCCGTCGGCGGCCTGTCTCTGCCGGCTGCCGCCGCCCCAACGGATGGCAGCGAAGCCTCGCAGTCCTCCCCCCACGACAAGCTCGGCAACCACGACCGGTCGCTGATCGCGCAGTACAAGCGGCAATACCTGGCCCGTAGCGTCCCTGCCGGAGCCCGCAAGGCGGTCCCCGACTTCGTCACCCTGATGCTCGCGGTCAAGGACGGCCGTACCGAAGAGGCCGAGAAGGCCCTGACGGAGCTCGGAGCCCAGGTCACCAGGACGGACCCCGGGATCGGCTACATCAAGGCCAACGTGCCGTTCGCCGACGTCGACAAGGTCGTCGCACTCGACGACGTGCTCCGGGTGGACGTCGACGAGCTGCTCAAGCTGGAGGACACCCGGGTCGACTCCGGCAGGACCGACGTGGCCGCCAGGGCTGCCGCCGCGAAGGAGGCGGGAAACCATCCGGCGGCGCCGTCCGGGGCGACGCCCGACGACAACCCCTACATGCCGACCAACGAGACCGGCTCGGTCGACTTCAAGAAGAAGAACCCGACCTATGACGGCCGGGGCGTCACCATCGGCATCATGGACACCGGGGTCGACCCCACCCATCCCGCGCTGGCCACCACCACGACCGGTGAGCGCAAACTCGTCGACACGGTCACCGGCACCGACCCCAACAACTTCATCGACCTGCTGTTCGACAGCACCTGGTACCTCCTCTCGTCGACGAAGGTCTCCGGACCGACCTTCACCGACCCGGGCGGCAGGGCGACCTGGACCGCACCGGCCGACAGCGACCTGCGCATCGGCGTGAAGTCGGCCACCCTTCCCAACGGCAGCAAGGTCCCCGACCTGGGGGTGCTCTACCGGCCTTCGGACGGCGCCGTCTGGGTCGACACCAACGGCAACCACGACTTCACCGACGAGGAGCTGCTGCGGCCCTTCAAGGAGAACCACCAGATCGCCTACCTGAGCACCAGCAGCCAGCGGGTCCCCTTCACCATCCAGGTCAAGAAGGTCGGCAGCAGCAACTTCGCGGTCAACCTCAACCTCATCAACGAGGCACACGGCACCCACGTGGCCGGCATCACCGCCGCGCGCGGCCTGCTCGACGGCGCCATGAACGGTCAGGCCCCCGGCGCCAAGCTCGTCTCCATGCGGGCCTGCCACGCGCTCGGCTGCTCCAGCGCGGCGCTCACCGACGGCATGGTCGACCTCACCACCAAGTACGGCGTCGACGTCGTCAACCTGTCGATCGGCTCAAGCCCGGCCCTGAACGACGGCCGCAGCGCCATGGCGCTGCTCTACAACCGTCTGATCGACACCACCGGTGTCCAGATCGTCATAGCCGCCGGCAACTCCGGAACCGGCACCAACACCATCGGCGACCCGGCCCTGGCCGACAAGGCGGTCGCCGTCGGGGCATCGGTCTCCAAGGCGACCTGGTGGGCCGACTACGGCTCCGAGGCCGGCTTCGACAAGGGCATCTTCCCCTTCTCCTCGCTCGGCCCGCGTGAGGACGGCGGCTTCGCACCCGGCATCACCGCACCGGGCGCCGCGATCTCCTCCACCCCGGGCTGGCTCGTCTCCGCGCCCGTCGCCGAGACCGGGTACACCCTGCCCGACGGCTACACCATGATGCAGGGGACCTCCATGGCAGCCCCGCAGGCCACCGGCGCCGCCGCACTGCTGCTCTCCGCGGCCAAGCAGAACGGGATCGACGTCACCCCTGCCGAGCTGCGCAGGGCCGTCTACTCCACGGCCGACTACAACGACACAGTGGAGGCCATTGCCCAGGGCCGTGGCCAGTTCGACGTTCCGGCTGCCTGGAAGTACCTGACCAAGGCGGGCAAGGAGATCGCCAAGGGCGTCGCCCGGGCCGACGACGTCACCGTCTCCGCCCCGGTCTGCACCGTGCTCTCCGGCCAGTTGGCCACGCCGAACACCGGCAGCGGCCTGTTCAACAGCTGCGCCCCGGGCAGCGGTGGCCAGAAGGTGGGGGAGTCCCGCACCTACGAAGTCACCCTCACCCGCACCAGCGGCCGAGACGACGCCAGGCCCTACAAGCTCGTCCTCCAGGGCAATGACGGCACGTTCACCGCACCCGAGTTCGTCGCCCTGGAGAAGAACGTCCCGACCGTCGTCCAGGTGACCGCCGCCCCTGCCACCCAGGGCACCCACAGCGCCGTGCTGACCATCGACGACCCCTCGACCCTGGCCGTCGAACAGTCCGCCTACCTGGCCGTCGAGGCCGCCGCCCCGATGACCCCGGGCACCACCTGGTCGGCGGAGGGCACGGTCTCCCGCAACGAGACCGTCCGCTACACCGTGGCCGTCCCGGCCGGCACCAAGAGCCTGACGGTCAACCTCTCCGGTCTCGCCGACGACAGTCAGACCCGCTGGTGGGCCTTCAACCCCGAGGGCGTCAGCGGCGAGTCCTCCGCGGCCGGCACCATCTACTGCTACCCCAACTACTACGACGGCTACGGCTGCAACCCGCTGACGCGCACCTACAACTCGCCCAAGCCCGGTGTCTGGGAGTTCGTCGTCGAGGCCCGCCGCACCACTCCGGAGCTGCGCAACCCCTTCCACCTGGAGGCGTCCATCGCCCAGTGACGACCGCTCCATGACGGCGTGATGACACCGTTTCCGCCACAACGGCCGGAGCGACACCGGACCAGCCGCTGAGCGGCAACCGCGAAAGTGCCTTCCGCACTGGGGTGATGAGGCGTCCAGAGCCTCTGTCACCACAGTGGGAAGGCACTTTCCGCCTATGTCCCTGCAACCCGGAACAGGCAGCCATAGATGCGGTATTGCGATCGAGGTGTAACGCGACCGCGTCGGCAAGACGCAGAAGAAAAGAGAAGTGGGGCGACACCTCGGACGGAATTTCAATGTTCGGGGCGACCGCGCCAACACGACACCTCCCCAGATCGGAATTTCTTGTGAGCAACACAGATCCGGCTTCCGGATACCCCGCGTACCACCAGACCCCGAGTCCGGACCGCTCCATGCGCCGCCAGGCCGCTGGTCGGCGGGCGGCGCTGACGGCCTGCACGATCGCCGACACCGCGGCTGGTCTGCTGGTCCTGTGGATCCTGTTGTTCCTGCTCGACGCGAACCAGGCGAACGTATTCGTCGAGTTCGTGCACGGAACGGCGGACTGGCTGGCCTGGTGGTCGCAGGATATCTTCACAATGGACACAGAGAGCCTACGCGTCGTCCTTAATTATGGTCTTCCCGCGGTGATGTATTTGCTGATCGGGCACGGAATCGCCGCCCGGCTCAACCGGGCCTGAAAGCGCAAGGACCGACTGTGGCACCCAGCCCCACTGAACAAATCCAACTGCTGATCTACGAGGATCTGATACGGGAACGCGGTGACGTTGTCGCGGAGGCTCAGCTGGCAGCAGCACACACGCAGCATCAGGCGATGGAACTGCTCGGCAGACAGGATGCGCCCCCTTCGGCCCTTTACCGGGGTGACCCGGCCGGAGCCGCGGCTGACGATCCCGAGCGGCGCGGGACACTGCCGTGAACTTGGTGCAGACCCGACTGCCGGCCGCCTCCGGCCACCGGTAGTCGGGTCTGGACAGGTCACCAGGTCAGGAGGCGCGGCCGGGTGACGCGGGTCGCTCCTTCTCCTCGTCGACGACGGTCCGTTGCAGGATCGCGGTGCGTTCGGTGACGGTGCCGGGCTCGGCGTCGTGGCCCGGGGCGACTTGCAGACCGCGGCTGCCGAGGTAGGCGAAGGTGTCCCGGTCGAAGATCCACTCGATGCGTTGGCCTGTCTGAGGGTCGAGGCGGGCCAACGCGATTCCGTCGCGGCCGGCGGCATCCTGGGAGTGAGCCACGACCACGACGCCGGGGATCTTCGCCGCGGCGCGGTAGAGGGCGGCGGCGGTTCGCGCGGGCACCAGTTGCTCGCCGACGATGTCGCCGATGGTGGCGAAGGCCTGCTGGTCGCGGTCGCTCTCGCCGTTGGTGCAGGCGTAGATCTTCTTCAGCAGTGCCGCGGGATCGGTGGGCAGTGACTTGGTCTCGTTGTAGGAGTCGCGGGTGACGTCGCTGTCGAGGGTGATGCCTTCCTCGGGCTGGTAGCCGGGTTCATCGAGCCAGCCCTTGCGCCCGTCGGGGGAGAGCCAGACCTCGCGGGCGTGCAGAGGCTGAACCCAGGTGTGGGAGCTGTTGGTGTCCCCGTTCACGTACGTGGTCGTGTAGGACACCTTGCTCTTGACGTAGATGAACTGGTTCGGGCGGGGTGCAGGCAGGGCATCGCGGTCGGCTGCCTCGGCGATGTGCTCGACCGTGGAGGCCAGGGTGAGGTCGGAGCCCGCCTGGATGTTCACGACGGGCGCCGCGACCGGCGCCGGCTCGCCGGGGCCGGCCGGTCCGCCCGCGGTGTTCAGGGCGACGACCGCCACGCCGGCCAGGGCCAGCGCGACCGGGATGCCGATCAGCACGGGCCGACGCAGGCGCCTGCGGGCCGGGCGGGGGGCATCGGCCGGGTCGGGGCCTGCGGCACTGTGGAGTTGCTGGATGTGTGCCATGACGGCGTCCTCGAGTTGGCGGTGACGGTTGCGCGGCAGCTCCGGATCGCCGGGTGCCGGCAGCAGGCGGGCCAGCTCCACGGGGTCCGGCTGTGTGAACCTCGGTGTCGGCTTCATCGGTCCGTCTCCTCTCCCGACCGGGCCGCTGTGGTGCGGCTGCCCTGGTGTTGTCCGCTCCCGAGGACCGGTTTTACCGGCTCGTAGGGGCTTGTCCGGCCTGTAGCCAGTTCTTCCGCGGCGAGCTTGCGCAGCCGGGTACGCGTCCGCGACAGCCGTGAGCGCACCGTGCCCACGGGAACCCCCAGGGCCTGAGCCGCCTCGGCGTAGTTCAGCCCGGACCACACGCACAAGGTGAACACTTCACGCTCGCCTCGTCTGAGGCGTGCCAGAGCACGGCCGGCCGCGGCGAGTTCCTCGGCGTCCGCCATGCGGCCCACGAGTTCGTCGACGAAATCCGGCACCGTGTCCTTGGCCGGCAGGCGGGTCAGCGCGGCCGCGTGCCGGCGGGCGGCCCGCGAGGTGTTGCGCAGCACGTTGACGGCGATGCCCATCACCCACGGCCGTGGGCTCTCGCCCTCGTCCCGCAGCTTCGCGCGAAGCCGCCACGCTTCCAGGAACGTCAGCGAGACGACGTCCTCGGCCGTCGCCCAGTCCCCGGTCACACGCACCGCATGCCGGAAGACAAGCTGCGCATGGGCGCGGAACAGCTCCCGGAACGCCTCTGGATGGCCCGCTCTGATGCGGGCGTGAAGTGAATAGTCCACGCTGCCAGTTGTCCGCATCCGCCATGCCGTTCCGGTGTCCTGCATCACGTCGCGGGCCGGTGACACAGGCGAAACCGCCTGGTGGGGCGAGAAGAGGCGAGGCAGGCCGTGACCCGCCTCGCCCGCCGGACGGCCCCAGCCGTGCGCAGTCCCTCGTACTGGAGACAAGCAACTCCTGGCGCTGGTGTGAGCAGCGCCAGGAGTTGCGTTCTTCGCGTGGTTGAGAGGGTGAGGAGGAGCCGCCGTTCCTCACCCCACGGTCACAGGTACTTCTTCAACTCCCGCCGTGCCAGCGACCGCTGGTGGACCTCGTCCGGCCCGTCGGCGATCATCAGCGTGCGCGCTCCCGCGTACAGCTCGGCGAGCGGGAGGTCCTGGCTGAAACCGCCCGCGCCGTGCAACTGGATCGCCCGGTCGAGGATGCCGACCACCGCGCGGGGTGTGGCGATCTTGATGGCCTGGATCTCGGTGTGCGCCCCCTTGTTGCCGACGGTGTCCATCAGCCAGGCCGTCTTCAGCACCAGCAGCCGCAGTTGCTCGACGGTGACCCGCGCGTCCGCGATCCAGTTGTGGACCACGCCCTGCTGGGCCAGCGCCTTGCCGAAGGCGGTGCGGGACACGGCCCGCCGGCACATCAGCTCGATCGCCCGCTCGGCCATGCCGATCAGCCGCATGCAGTGGTGGATGCGGCCCGGTCCGAGCCGGGCCTGGGCGATGGCGAAGCCGCTTCCCTCCTCGCCGATCAGGTGGGAGGCGGGCACGCGCGCGTGGTCGAAGACCACCTCGGCGTGGCCGCCGTGGGAGTGGTCCTCGTACCCGAAGACCCGCATCGCGCGCCGGACGGTGACGCCGGGCGTGTCGCGCGGCACGAGCACCATGGACTGCTGGCGGCGGATGTCCGGGCCGTCCGGGTCGGTCTTGCCCATCACGATGAAGATCTTGCAGTCCGGGTTCATGGCGCCGGAGATGTACCACTTGCGGCCGGTGATGACGTACTCGTCCGAACCGTCGGAGGCACGTTCGATGCGCGTGGTGACGTTGGTGGCGTCCGAGGAGGCCACCTCCGGCTCGGTCATCGCGAACGCCGAACGGATCTCGCCCGCGAGCAGCGGCTGGAGCCACTGCTTCTTCTGCCACTCGTCGCCGAACTGCGCGAGCACCTCCATGTTGCCCGTGTCGGGCGCCGCACAGTTCAGCGCGGTGGGCGCCAGGTGCGGGGAGCGGCCGGTGATCTCGGCGAGCGGGGCGTACTGGAGGTTGGTCAGCCCGGCACCGTACTCGGCGTCCGGCAGGAAGAGGTTCCACAGGCCCTGCCTGCGCGCCTCCGCCTTCAGCTCCTCCACCACCGCCGGGGTGTCCCACGGCGAGGCCAGCGCGGGCCGCTGCTCCTCGGCCACCGCTTCGGCCGGGTACACGTACTCGTCCATGAAGGCCAGGAGCCTGGCGCGCAGCTCCTCGGTGCGCGCGTCGAACGCGAAGTCCATGTCCGGTCAGCCTTCCTGAAGGGTCGTCAGTCCGTGGTCGATGAAGACGGGGACGAGGTCGCCGATGCGGTCGAAGCCCCGTCCGACCGTCTGGCCGAGCGTGTACCGGTAGTGGATGCCCTCCAGGATCACGGCGAGCTTGAACCAGGCGAACGCCGTGTACCAGGACACGGCCGAGACGTCCCGCCCCGAGCGTTCGGCGTACCGCTCGACCAGCTGCGCCGCGGACGGGTGGCCCGGAGCCTCGGCGGTGGTGGACACCGGCGAGTCGGGCATGCCCAGCGGCGTGCTGTACATCACCAGCAGGCCCAGGTCGGTCAGCGGGTCGCCGAGCGTGGACATCTCCCAGTCGAGGACCGCCGTGATCCGGTCGTCCGGGCCGAGCAGCACGTTGTCGAGGCGGTAGTCGCCGTGCACGACGGCCGGGGCGGGGGAGACGGGCAGCGCGCGCCCGAGCGCCGCGTGCAGCTCGTCGACGCCGGCCAGTTCGCGGTTGCGGGAGGCCGCCAGCTGCTTGCCCCAGCGCCGCAGCTGCCGGTCCAGGAAGCCCTCGGGGCGGCCGAAGCCCTCGAGGCCCACTTCGGCCGGATCCACCGCGTGCAGCTCGACGAGGGTGTCCACCAGCGACAGCACCGCGTTCCGTGTGCGCTCCTCGCCCAGCGGGGCGAGCTGGTCCGCGGTGCGGTACGGGGTGCCCTCGACGAACTCCATCACGTAGAACGGCGCGCCGAGCACGTCCTCGTCCTCGCACAGCAGCACCGTGCGCGGCACCGGCACCCCGGTCGGGTGCAGGGCGCTGATCACGCGGTGCTCGCGTCCCATGTCGTGCGCGGTGGCCAGGACATGGCCCAGCGGGGGGCGCCGCACGACCCACTGCGAGGCGCCGTCCGAGACCGCGTACGTGAGGTTCGATCGTCCGCCCTCGATCAGCCGGCCGGCCAGAGGGCCCCGCACCAGCCCTGGCCGCTCCCGGTCGAGCAGTCCGCGCAGCCGGTCGAGATCGAGTCCGGGTGGGTGGTCGGGGCTCATCATTGCTCCTGGGAGACGAGACGACATCACGTGACCGACCATCATGCCGACTGGTCGGTATGTCGTCCAGTGCCTGTATGCCAAAGTGATCCGTGTCTCGGTCGCCAGTCCTCGTGGAAATCCTGAAGACCAGGATGCGGTACCTGGTCGTGGGCGCGGTCGCCCGCCGCTCCGTCTCGCCGGACCTCAGCGGCCCCGGAGCGGTCGGGGCCGGGCCGCGTCCGCCTGGGTGGCCGAGGCGATCAACTGGTCGACCAGGGCGATCAGAACGTCACGGCACGACTCGCGGTCACGCGCGTCGCACAGCAGTACCTGGGCGTGTTCGGGCAGCGCCAGGGACTCCCGGATCTCGTCCGGCGGGTAGGGGTGCCGTCCATGGAAGCCGTTGACGCCGACGACGAAGGGGATGCCCCGGTTCTCGAAGAAGTCGATGGCGGCGAAGCTGGTCTCCGGCCGGCGGACGTCGATCAGGACGACGGCGCCGAGCGCGCCCACGGCCAGGTCGTTCCACATGAACCAGAATCGCTGCTGACCGGGTGTGCCGAAGAGATACAGCACGAGATCCGAGCTGACCGTGATCCGGCCGAAGTCCAGGGCCACGGTGGTGGCTTGCTTGTGCTCGATGCCGTCGAGGTCGTCGACGCCCAGGCCCGCGGCGGTCAGCGGTTCCTCGGTGCGCAGCGGAGCGATCTCGCTGACCGACCCGACCATGGTGGTCTTGCCGACCCCGAAGCCCCCGGCAATCAGGATCTTCGCTGTGTCGGGGGCCGGCGACGGCCGAGCGGTGGTGTCAGAGCCGGCCAAGGCCATCCCTCACTTTCTGCAGAAGGTCCAGGTCCGGGGTGCGGGAGACCGGGGACGGCCGGTTGACGGTGATCCGTCCGGCCTCCAGCAGATCGCAGAGCATGATCACCACCACGCTCACCGGAAGATCGAGATGGGCGGCGAGCTCTGCCACGGTGATCGGCTCCGCGCACCGCTTCAGGATCCGCGCGTGTTCGGGCTGGGGCCGGACGGCCCGCTCGGGCGGCGGATCCACTGCCGTCACCATCGTGATGAGGGTGAAGTCGGCGCGGCTGGGACGGGTCCGTCCGCCGGTCAGGGTGAACGGCCGAACGAGCCGGCCCGCCGCGTCGCCTCCGTTCACCTCACGCGCCGTTGCCGGACGCGTCGGCACCCGGACGCGGGGCCGCGCTCAGGTGCTCGCCGATCTTCTTCACCAGCATGTTCATCTGGTACGCCACCACACCGACGTCGGCGCTCGGGCCGGTGAGAACGACGAGATGGGCACCCGGTCCGGCCGAGGTGAGAATGAGATAGGTGTGGGCCAGTTCGATGAGCGCCTGCCGCACCGGGCCGCCGCCGAAGTCCATGCTGACGCCCTTGCTGAGGCTCATCAGGCCGGACGCGGTCGCCGCCAGCCGCTCGGCGTCGTCACGCGGGAATCCGGTGGACTTGCTGACGACCAGTCCGTCCTCGGAGAGCACGACGGCGTGGTTGACGTCGGCGACCCGTTCCACGAGACCGGTCAGCAGCTGGTCGAGCTGGGTGTGCGTGGCGGGGGTGGGGCGTGTCATGTAGGTGTCCTTCATGTGCGGTCGGCGGGCGAAGTCGAGGGTGGATGTCCCCCCGGCTCGAACACGGTCGAGGCCTTGGGGGTGGCGGTGCCTGCGGCGGGAACGCGCGCATCGGAGCCGTCCGGTGCGGAGTCGGCCGGTGTGGCGCCGTCCGGTGTGGCGCCGTCCGGTGCGGTGGCCTCCTTCGGGTCGTCGGCCCGCTCCTGGGTGTCGTCGTGCCGCGCTTCGCGTGTGCCGCGCTGGAAGCCGGCCAGCGAGGAGGCGGCGCTTTCGGCGGTGAAGTCGTCGAGGGGGTCGTCCTCGACGACGGGCACGGCCTCTCCGCGCAGCTCGGCGGCCAGACTGCTCTGCGGCACCCGGCGCGGCAGCGGGGAGAGCCCTGGCTCACGTGTCTGTTCCGCCCCGCGTCCGCTGTCGCCCGCACGGGAGGCATTCTGCCCCGCGGACGGCTTCCTCCGCCGGGCGTTGACGGCGGGAGCCGGGCTCTCCCCGGTCCGTTCCGGACGCCCCGGCCCGGGCACCCGCACGGGTTCGGACGGCTGCGGCTGCGCGGGGCCGGCGGCCTCGTGCACCACGATGTCGTGCGGGACGAGCACGATCGCCGTGGTCCCGCCGTAGGGCGAGGAGCGCAGGGTCACGGTGATGCCGTGCCGGGTGGCCAGGCGGGCGACCACGAACATGCCGAGCCGCAGGTCGTCGGCGAGCGCCACCACATCGAACTGCGGGGACACGGCCAACTGGGCGTTGAGCTGGGCGTAGTCCTCTTCGGACATACCGAGGCCGCGGTCCTCGACCTCGATGACGAGGCCCTTGGCCACCATCGCCGCCCGTACTCCGACGGGGCTGGGGGAGGCGGAGTACGCGGTCGCGTTGTCGATGAGTTCGGCCATCAGATGGATCACGTCGGCCACCGCGGGTGGGGCGAGATACACCTCCTCGTCGGTGTGTACCTCCACCCTCTGGTACTCGGCGACCTCGCCGACGGCGCCGCGCAGGATGTCGATCAGCGCGACCGGCTCGGTCCAGCTGCGCCGGGGCTGCTCGCCGCTGATGATGACGAGGTTCTCCTCGTAGCGGCGCAACTGGCTTGCCGTGGAGTCCAGTTCGTACAGGCCCTGGAGGACCTCCGGGTCCTGGTGCCGCCGTTCCAGCGCGTCGAGCTTGCTGAGCTGAAGGTTGATCAAGTTCTGGCTCTGCCTGGCGATCCCGAGGATCACCTTCTGGAAACCGCGCCGCGTGTCGGCGAGTTCGACCGCGGTGTGTACGGCCGTACGCTGCGCGGCGTTGAACGCCTGGGCGACCTGGCCGAGTTCGTCGGTGCCGTAGTCCAGCGGCGGCGTCGCGGAGTCCACGTCCACCTTCTCGCCCCGCTCCAGCCGGGCCACCACATCGGGCAGCCGCTCCTCCGCAAGGCGGAGCGTGGCGATCCTCAGCCCCAGCAGCCGCCGGGACAGGGACCGGGTGATCCGCCAGGACATGCCGACGCACAGGACCAGGGCGGCCAGGCCGGCCGCGCTCAGGACGGCGGCCTTCAGCAGCAGCTCGTACGCCCGGTCGGCACTGCGGTCGAGCAGCGCGGCCGTCTGCTGCCGGATCAGCGTCGAGTACTGGACGGACAGCTTGTCGATCGCGGCGCCCCAACGCTCGCGCGCGTCCGGCAGCGCGAACCCGCGCGCGCCGGTGGCCTTGCCCCGGGCCGAGAGCACCCGGTCCTCGACGGCCTCCAGCGTCCGCCACTCCGCCGACTGCAGGATCCGTTCGGTCTGCGTCTTCGTGCTGCCCTGAAGCGAGGGGACGATCTGGTCCTCGACGAGCCAGCGGCGGGTGTGGACCAGTTGGGCGAACCTGTCCCACGCCTTCTGGTCCATGTGCCCGGACGACCACGCCAGGGTGAGCTGTGCGTCCTCCTGGGAGACCAGCTCCGCGGCATGCTCCAGCGCCACGAGCGGACCGGCCTGGGAGGTGAGGTCGCCGTCGTCGACCTGTGAGAGCTCCTGGAAGGCGTGGATCTGGTCGTCGATGATCGCGGTGTACTGGTCCAGGGCCTGCTCACCGGTGATGTCCGTCGGTTTGTCCACCTGGCCCCGGTAGTACTCCAGGCTGCCCACCGACGCGACGACCGAGTACATCCGGTTCTTGATGCGGGCGGGGGCCTGCCTGATCGAGTCGGCCTGGCCGACCAGCTCGGCCACTGCCTTGTCCGTGGTGCTGCGCTGCGCGTCCAGAGCGGCCCGGGAGCCGTGCGGGGACGCCAGCCACGCCGCCGACAGCCCGCGCTCCAGCTGGAGGGCGAGCGCCGCGTCGGTGCCCATGGCGCCGGTCGACCTGCTCAGCGCTGTCTGTGAGCGCAGCCGGAGGCCCTCGGAGAACATCTGGGTCGTGGTCACACCCCACATGGCGGCAAGTGCGACGGTGGGGACCAGGGCCAGGAGGACCAGTGAGAGCCGTATCGAACCGAGACGGCGCCGGGAACCTGTCGGTGTCCGTGGAGACATCATCGTCCTAGAGCGATCTGCGGGAAGACGGGGACGGGGGAAACGAGCGGGCGGGGTGACGGCGCGTCCGGTACGGACCGGGAAGCGCGGGGGACGCCGTCCGCGCAGGTGACCGGGCGGACGGAGAACGACCGTGTCGTCATGTCACCGGCGCCCCGTACACGGCATGTCCTCAGCGCGTGCCGCCGGCGGCCGGCTTCGCCACCGACGCGACGTTCGCCTTGGTCACGAAGGCGGGGCCGGTGAGCACCGGAGCGACGCCGCCACCGCTCACATTGCCGTTGGACTTGTAGAGCCAGAGCGCGTCCACGGCCAGATAGCCCTGGAGATAGGGCTGCTGATCCACCGCGAACTGCACATCTCCGTCCTGAACCGCCTTCACCAGGTCCTTGTTCAGGTCGAAGGTCGCGACGTGTGCCCTGCTGCCCGCCTTATGGACGGACTTGACCGCGGCCAGCGCGAACTGTGCTCCGTTGGTGACCACTTCGTCGATGTCGGGATCCAACCGCAGCCGGGCTGCGACCGATTCGGTCAGGGCGTCCATGTCGGTGCCGTCGCTGTAGAGCATGTCGGTCCGGCCGCCGAAGGCCTTCTTCACACCGGCGCAGCGTGCCTCCAGCGAGATGTTGCCCCGCTCGTGGATGACGCACAGGGCGTGCTTGGCCCCCAAGCCGTCCAGCTTGTCCCCGACGGCCCGGCCCGCGACGCTCTCGTCCTGGCCGAAGAACTGCAGCACACCGCTGGAACGCCAGGACCCGATACCGGAGTTGAGCCCGACCACGGGTATGCCCGCCGCCTTGGCCTCCGCGATCGGCCCCTTCATCGCATCCGGCTTGGCCAGCGTCAACGCGATGCCGTCGGCCCCTTCCCGGATCGCGTCCCGCACCAACTTCGCCTGCCCGGCGGCATCGGCGTCGCTCGTGTAGGTCAGCTCGACGCCGTCCTTGGCCGCGGCCACCTCGGCGCCCTTGCGGACCAGTTGCCAGAAGGCGTCTCCCTCGGCCCCATGGGTGACCATGGCGACCTTGAGCCCGGACCCACCGGATTCCCGTGCACCCGACCCGGACTGCGAGTCGCCGGCGCCGGAGCAGCCGGTCATGAGCAGGCAGAGGGCGGCGGCCGTCAGCGCGGTGCCGGGGGCGGATCTGCGGTACTTGTGCGAAGGGGGGGTCTTCATGAGGGTGCGGCACCTCACTGTGCAGCCGAGCATGGAGCAAACGGGGGGAGGACTTGGGCAGAGGGCCGACGGACGTACGACCGGGCGGGTGGCTCTCGTTGAGCCGGAGCCAACCGCGTGTGACGTCCGGTAGTCAAGTGAGCGGCGACCTGTCGTGGCTTGTTGCCGCCGCATTGTGATCATCTGCCTTTTGTGACGGCACGGTTGAGGTCCGGTACGCGCCGCGCGCTGGACGCCCGCGCGTGAGCGGCCAACCGGCGAGGTGAGCGCGCTGAGGGCGAGGAGGACGGCGGAGGAACCGGAGTTCGTCGGGGCCCAGTTGACCCTGCCGGTCCTTTCGCCGCGCCTCAATAGTTCGGCACCTACCCGGCGCAGACGCCGGTTCTGCCACCCGACGCCACCGTGCGGGGTGTGGCGCGCCCGCGTCGGCTTCGGCCCGTCACCGGTCGGTGAGTTCCGCGAGTCTGCGGGCGAGCGTGGCTCGCTCCGGTTCGTTGCCGACGAGGTCGAGGGCGGCCCGGTAGGCAGCGGCCGCCTCAGTGGTGCGGCCCAGCCTTCTGAGCAGGTCGGCCCGCGCCGCGGGAAGCAGGTGGTAGCCGCGCAGTTCCTCGGCCTCGGCAAGGGCGTCCAGCAGGGCAAGCCCCGCCTCGGGGCCGTCGCGCATGGCGACCGCCACGGCCCGGTTCAGTGCGACCAGCGGGAATGGCTCGATCTGAAGCAGCACGTCGTAGAGCGCGACGATCTGCGGCCAGTCGGTCGTCTCGAAGCCGGTCGCCTCGTCGTGCAGGGCCGCGATCGCCGCCTGCACCGCGTACGGTCCGACGCCGGGACCGGTCAGGGCCGGTACGACGAGCCGCCGCCCCTCGGCGATGAGGTCGGCGTTCCACAGAGCGCGGTCCTGGTCTTCGAGCAGCACCTGGCCTCCCGCAGCGTCGGTCCTGGCCGCGCGCCGGGCGTCGGTGAGGAGGAGCAGCGCGAGCAGCCCCGTCACCTCTCGTTCCCCGGGGAGCAGCCGGTGCAGGATGCGGGCGAGCCGGATGGCTTCGTCGGCCAGATCGGGGCGGACGAGGTCGTTGCCGGAGCTGGCGGCGTACCCCTCGGTGAAGACGAGGTAGACGACCCGGAGCACGCTGGGCAGGCGCGCGGGCAGCTCGTCGGGCCCCGGGACGCGGAACGGGATGCGCGCACTGCGGATCTTGCGTTTCGCGCGCACGATGCGCTGGGCCATCGTCGCGGTGGGCACCAGGAATGCCCGGGCGACCTCGGGTGTGGTCAGGCCGGCGAGGAAGCGCAGCGTCAGCGCGGTCTGTGCCTCCGGAGAGAGCGCGGGATGGCAGCAGGTGAAGAACAGTTGCAGCCGCTCGTCGGGGATGTCGTCGAAGCCGGGCTCGGCGGGGACCGCGGCGGCGGCCCGGTCGCTTTCCACCTGGAGCACCGCCAGCCGCTCCGCGTACGCGCGGTCGCGCCGGATCCGGTCGATGGCCTTGCGGCGGGCCGTGGTGAGCAACCAGGCCAGTGGCTTGTCCGGCACTCCGTCGACCGGCCACCGCTCCAGCGCGGCCTCGATCGCGTCGGAGGCGGTCTCCTCGGCAAGGTCGAGATCTCCGAACCGAGCCGCGAGCAGGGCGAGCAGCCGGCTCCGGTCCTCGCGGAACACCGCCTCCACGGAGCGGGCCGCTCGCCACTCGTTCAAGACTGATCCGGCTCCCAGACCGTGCGGACCTCGACGGTGCCGTACCGGGCCCCGGGGCACCGAGCCGCCCAGTCGAGCGCCGCGTCGAGGTCGGGAACATCGATCAGGTAATAGCCGCCGACGATCTCCCGGGTCTCGGCGAACGGCCCGTCGGTCACGACGCGCTCACCATTCACGCGGACGCGTACGGTGGTCGCGTTCGAGACGTCCAGGGCGTTGCCGGCCAGCTTGACGCCGGCATCGGAGACGGCCTTGTCGAACGCCATGAACTCTTCCACGGTCGGTCCCTCGGCCGGTCGCTCTTCGGTGGAGTCGGGCGACAGGGTGTTGATCAGCAGCAGGTACTTCACGGTCGGCTCCTCGTGCCTGGGGTTGGTTGCGCGGATATGACGAATGGCCGCGGGGAGAATCGACAGGACGACCGGAGAAATCTTGGCAGAGCGCCCCAGGCCGTGCCTCGTGACCGGGCGTGCTCTTCGGCCACCGTGGCCGAAGAGCACGCCCGGTTGCACCGGAACCAGCGCACGCGGCCGTCAGGTGCCGACGACGACGCCGTTGCTGATCACCGCGCTCGGCGTCCTCAGCGCCGTGAGATCCTCCAGCGGATCGCCGGCGAGCAGCATCGCGTCGCCACGGAAGCCCTGCGCCAGCCGCCCGGCGCTGCCGCTCAGTCCGGTCAGCCGCGCCGCCGCCGTCGTGGCGGTGCGGATGGCGTCCAGGGCCGGCAGGCCGGCCTGGTGCATCAGCACCACCTCGCCGCCGATCGGATCGATCTGTCCTCCGGCGGAGTCGGTGCCCGCCGCCAGCGGGACGCCCATGTCGTGCGCCCTGCGCACGGCTTGCTGCAGTACGGGGAGGAACTGGCGTCCCCGCGCGGCGAGTACGGGGTCGTCCGATTCGACCAGCCCGGCGATGGCGGTCAGGGTGGGCGTGAAGTACGTACCGCGGCGCCGCATTTCGTGCAGCGTGTCCTCGGTGACGAAGACGCCGTGCTCCAGACTGCTGATGCCCGCCAGGACGGCGTCGCGGCAGCCTTGTTCGCTGTAGCTGTGACAGAGGACGCCGGCTCCGCGGCGCCGCGCCGCCGCCACCACCGTCGCGAGTTGCTCACGGTTGTACACCTGGCGCAGCGGGTCCTGGTCCGGCAGGCCCGCACGGTCGTTGACCCGGGTCTTGATGACGTCCGCGCCCCGGTTCAGGTTCACGTCGACCACGCGGCGCAGCGCCTCGGACGAGCGGACGCCGTCCTTGAGGCGGGCCAGCGGGGCGAGGTCGGGGTCGGCCAGGATCGTGTCACCGAGGTCGGGGGTGACGAAGATGCCGGCTGCCCGCATTCGCGGTGCCCGGTCCGGTGCCCACCGGGCCAGTTCGCGTACGGCGATGTCCTGGTAGAAGGTGGTGGACCCGCTGCGCACGCTGGTCGCCCCCTGGCGCAGGGCCGTTCCGGCCTCCTTGAGGGAGTTGATGTGGATGTGGGCGTCGACCAGGCCGGGGAGCACCCATCGGCCGTGGGCGTCGACCACGCTCACGTCCGCTCGCAGCGCCGCGCGGGCACGCCGGGTGGCGTCCCGGCTGCCCGAGGCCCGCACGGTGCCGTCCACGATGACGACCACGGAGTCGGTGGACACGTCCCCGGTGAGCGGGTCGAGGAGGGTGCCGCCGTCGATGACGAGAGTGCCGCCGGACGGTGCCGGGCCGGTGCCGGGTGCCTCCCGTTCCGGCGTCCGGGTGGCCGCCTCGGCCGTGCCGGTGAGCAGGGATCCGCCGGCCAGTGCCATCGCGGTGGCGAGGACGCCGCGCCGGGCGACGTGTGAGGGCGGCGGCTGATGGTGGTCCAGACACATGGTGATGGCCTCTCAGTGTTGGGGACGGGGGGAGGCGGGGTGTGGGGAAGGGTGGGAGCCGGCCGCGCGACGGCGGGGCTTCCAGCCGGGTCGGGGAACCGCGTCCAGGAGGGCTTTGGTGTACTCCTCCTGCGGGGCGCGCAGCAGTTGCCGGGTCGGCCCGCGCTCGACCACGCGGCCGGCGGACATCACGATCGCCGTGTCGCTGATCTGGTTGACGACCGCCAGGTCGTGCGAGATGAACACGTAGCTGATACCGCTGCGTTCGCGGATGTCGGTCAGCAGGTTGAGGATCTGCGCCTGCACGGAGACGTCCAGCGCCGCGACCGCCTCGTCCAGCACCAGGACCTGCGGTTCGACGGCGATCGCGCGGGCGATGGCCACGCGTTGCCGCTGTCCGCCGGAGAGCTGGCGGGGCAGCATCGTGGCGTGCCGGTCGGTCAGCCCCACGGCCTCCAGCAGCTCCAGGGCCCGGCTGCGCCGCTCGTGCGCGCTCAAAGGGAAGTGCAGGGCGAGGCTGGTTTCGATGACGTCCCCGATGTGCTGCAACGGGTCCAGTGAGGAGTATGGGTCCTGGAAGACCATCTGGATCTCCCGGGCCCGGCGGCGCCGTTCGGCCGAGCCGGTTCGGCCTGTCCGTGGCCGTCCGCAGACGCTGATCGTGCCGGCCGTGGGGGTTTCCAGGCCCAGCAGCATGCGGGCGACGGTGGTCTTGCCCGAGCCGGACTCGCCCACGACGGCCAGCGATTCACCGCGGGCGAGGGTGAAGGACAGGTCGTCGACGGCGACGGCGCCCTTTCCGTAGACCTTGCGCAGACCTTCCGCCCTGACCAGGATCTCGGTCACGGTTCCTCCGCTCGTATACAGGCGACGTGGGCGTTGCCCACCGCGCGCAGCGCCGGGCGGGCGGTGGAGCACTCCGGTGTGCTGACCGCGCAGCGGGGTGCGAAGGCGCAGCCTTCGCCCGCCTCGAAGGCCGCGACCGCGCGGCCGGGGACGACGGGCAGCGGATGGACGACCTGGTCGATACTCGGCCGGGATGTCAACAGGCCACTGCTGTAGGGATGCCGGGGGGATCCGGTGAGCGCCTCGGCGGACTGCACCTCCACGATCCGTCCGGCGTACATGACGCCGATGCGGTCGCAGGTCGCCGCGGCGAGTTCGAGGTCGTGGGTGATCAGCAACATGGCCATACCGCGGTCCCGGCGCAGTTCGTCCAGGATGGCCATCACCTCCGACTGGGTGGTCACGTCCAGAGCGGTCGTGGGCTCGTCCGCGAGCACCAGGTCGGGTTCCACGGCCAGCACCGATGCGATCATGACGCGCTGGAGCAGTCCGCCGGACAACTCGTGCGGATGCTGCCGCATCCGGCGTTCGCCGTCGGTGATGCCGACATCGGCGAGAAGGCGGACGGCCTTGGCGTGAGCCTGCTTCGGGGGCACCGAGAGGTTGGTGACCAGCGCCTCGGTGAGGAAGTCACCGATACTGCGCACCGGGTTGATGTGCGCCCGGGGGTCCTGGAAGATCATCGCGATCCGCCGCGACCGCAGGGCGCGCAGCTCCCGCGCCCCGAGGCCGAGGACCGGTGTCCCGTCGAACTGGATCCGGCCGCTCAGCCGTGCGCCGGGCGGGGTCAGCCGCAGGATGGACCGCGCGGTCATCGACTTGCCCGAGCCGGATTCGCCGACGAGGCCGACGGCTTCGCCCGGGGCGACGGTGAGGCCGACGTCGTCGACGAGCGTCCGCCATTGCCCGCGGCCGGCCGGAACCTCCAGCCGCAGCTGGTCCAGGACCAGGAGATCGTTGCTCATCGCGCACCCCCTTGCTCAGCACCCATCCGGTCGCCGAGCACCGTCACCGCGACCACCACGATCACGATCAGCACGCCCGCGCTGATGGCCTCCATCGGCTGGCCGCGCATCGCGCCGTCCAGTCCGCTCTTGACCATCAGGCCCCAGTCGGCGGCCGGCGGCTGCACCCCGAGTCCGAGGAACGAGATCGCGGCCAGGTCGATGATCGCGAAGCCGAGCGCCGACACCGACTGGGCGACGATCAGCGGGCGCAGGTTGGGCAGCAGGTGGCGCCCGCAGATGGCGACGGCCGATCTGCCCTGGAGCCAGGCGGCCGAGACGTAGGGGAGACCGCGTTCCCGCAGCGCGGCGCTGCGGACGACGCGGGCCACATACGGCGTGTACGCCACGGCCAGGCCGAGGACCACTCCCGTCATACCGGGACCGACGACGGCCACGGTCACCAGGGCGAACACGATGCCTGGCACGGCGAACAGTACGTCGAGCAGCCGGGAGATGACGGCGTCGACCCGGCCCCCGGACCACGCGGCGACGATCGCGAGGGTGGTGCCCACCACGGTGGACAGTGCGATGGTGACCAGCGGGCCCAGCAGTGTCGTGCGGGCCCCGAACATCAGCCGCGACAGGATGTCCCGGCCGAGCGCGTCACCGCCGAGCAGGTGGCTGCCGGTGCTCCCGGACAGCGCATTGAAGAGGTCGGGCCGATTCGGATCGTAGGGCGCCAGCAGTGGCGCACAGGCGCTGACCACGGCAACGACCGCGAGAAGTGCCAGTGCGGCGAGGCCCGTCGGGCCCAGGCGTGCCTTCATGTCGCCTCCCCGGGAGACAGACGGGGGTCGATGAGCGAGTAGCACAGGTCGACCACCAGGTTGACGATGACGAACGCGGTGACCAGGACGAGAACGACGCCCTGCACCACGGCGAAGTCCCGCTGGAGAATGGCCCGCACGAGCAGCGAGCCGAGCCCGTCCAGCGCGAAGATGTTCTCGACGACCACGGAACCCGCGATCAGGCCGGCCACGGTGAGGCCCATGACGGTCACGACCGGGATCGACGCGTTGCGCAGCACGTGCCGGCGGACGATGTGGGACTGGGAGAATCCGCGGCTGCGCGCCGTCTCCACGTGCTCGCGGCCCAACTCCGCGCCCACCGAGGCGCGGGTGATGCGGGCCAGGAAGCCGGCGCTGCCGAGGCTGAGGGCGATGGCGGGCAGCGTCAGGTGATACAGCCGGTCGCCCAGGCCCGCTCCCGGGCCGAAGACCGGGAACCAGCCCAGCCCCAGGGCGAAGACGACGACCAGTACGACGCCCACGACGAAGGTGGGAGTGGCCAGGAACACGCTGTTCACCACGGAGACGGCCGCGTCGACCGGGCCCCGTCGCAGCGCTCCGAGCAGGCCGAGGGCGATGCCGATCACGACGATGATCACCGTGGCGTACAGCACCAGCAGTCCCGTCGTCGCCAGCCGGGTGGACATCAGGGCGGACACGTCCTGGCGGTAGACCAGGGACTGACCGAAGTCACCGTGCAGCGCGTCGCCCAGCCAGCTGAAGTAGCGGACCAGGAACGGCTCGTCGAGGTGGTACTGGTGACGGATCGCCGCGATCTGCTCGGGGCTGCCGCTGCGGTTGCCCAGCAGGAACGCCATCGGACCGCCGGGAACCGTGTAGAGCAGCCCGTACACCAGGAACGAGGCCACGAGGAGGACCGCCGCGAGCGCGGCCAGCCGTCGCGCCAGGAATGTCAGCCACCTCATCGCGCACCGATCCCGGCGGCCCAGGGGTAGTACAGGTACGAGAACGAGGCGACCGCTCCGGTGATCCGCTTGTTCATGTAGAGGATGACGGGCAGGGAGGCGATCGGCGTCCAGGGCACGTCCCGGCTGACGGCGGTCTGGATTCCGCTGACCAGCCCGGCCCGCTGTTGCGGGCCGTAGGCGGCCTGCGCCTGCCTGACGGCGCCGTCCACGGACGCGTAGTCGTCGAAGTTGGACCGGCCGCCCTTGGTGAACACCCGGTAGACGTCCAGGGGATCGGGCATGTTGCCGTACCAGGTGCTCAGGAAGGCGTCGATGCCTTCCCGGGCCTTGGGGTCGCTGTAGAGGTTGCCGTACTGCTCGACCGGGATGACCTTGATCTTGACGTCGAGCCCGAGGTCCTCGCCGGCGGCCTTGATGATGCTCGCTGTCTGTTCGTGCACCGCCGAACTTCCTTGGATGCCGATGGTGAGGGGACGGGACGGCTTGCCGACGGCCTTCAGGAGCCGCTTGGCGCGGGCGAGGTCGGGCTTCGCCGCGGGCAGAGCGTCGTGTGCGGCGCGGAAGGTGTCCGCGGCGTAGCCCCAGTAGTCGGAGTTGGCCAACGTACTTTCCGGGGCTGCGGCCCCCTGGAAGATCACCCGGGCGATTCCCGGGCGGTCGAGGGCGGCCGACAGCGCCTCGCGCATGCGCGGATCGGCGTACGGGCCTGACTTGGCGGCGCCGAGCAGGGCCCAGAAGGTGAGGGAGCGGCCGAGCGTGACCGAGCCGGTGGGGGAGTTGACCAGTTGGCTGAGTCCGGCAGGGGGGAGGTAGAAGTACTGCCCGTCGACCTCGCCGGACCGCAGAGCGTTGACCGCGGTGGTCTCGTCGGCGATGAACCGGAATACCAACGTCTTTGATTTCGCCTTGAGTTCGGCGTTCCAGTAGCTGTCGTTGCGAGTCAGCCGAAGGGAGTCGCCGGGCTTCCAGCCGGCGAACTTGAAGGGTCCGGTGCACATGACTCCGCCGGTGGGAGAGCCGAGGTTCTTTCCGGCCTTGTCCAGGAACGATTTCTCCACCACGGCGCCGGCGGCGGTCGCCATGGCCTGGTTGAAGAGCACGTCGGGCTGCTTGAGGTCCACCGTGACCTGGAACGGCCCGGTCGCCTTGATGGAGGCGACGGTCTCGAAGTAGTCGCTCCACCAGGTGCCCAGCGTCGGGTCGAGGTGGCGGTTGAGGCTGGCCGCCACGTCATCGGCGGTCATCTGCTTGCCGTCCCAGAACCTGACGTCCTTGCGCAGCGTGTAGACCCACTGGGTCGGGGTCGGATTCTCCGCCTTCTCGGCCAGACCGGGGCGGATCTTCAGATCGGGGGTGAGCCGCATCAGACTCTCGCACATGTTGGCGAGCGCGGTGTTCTCGGCGTAGTTGAAGGAGCGGATCGGGTCGAGCGTCTGCGGCTCGTAGGGCAGGTTCCAGGTGATCCGGTCCACGCCGTGGGCGGCCGACGCGGTGGTGGTGGCGAGGTCCGCCGTTGTGAGGGCCGCCTGCTGCCCGCCCAGCGCGGCGTTGCCGCAGGCGGTCAGAGTGAGCGCGAGTGCGCCGGTGAGCAGGACCGGCCTGCGGCGCTTCACCGGGTGGTCCTCTCGAGGAGCCCGTCACGGGCGACGACGTTCCCGGCCCGGACGACCATCGCGGGCAGCGGCCGGTCGACGAGGACCTGGGCGACGGACTCCCCGGCCAGCAGAACGAAGTCGGCGGGGTCGCCGACCCGCAGGTCGGACCGTTCCAGGCCCATGACGTCCGCGCCGCCGTGCGCCGCCACGGCGTAGCACGCCGCCAGTTCCTCGTCGGTGCGGGCATCGGTGCGGTACGCGAGCAGATGCGCCCGCGTGAACATGTCGCCGTCGCCGAACGGGGTCCAGGCGTCCCGCACGCCGTCCGAACCGGCGCCGACCCGCACGCCCCGTTCCACCAGCGGCCGGAAGGGAACGACCGGCTCGCTGCCCAGCGCGCACGTGGTCACCGCCACGTCCGCCTCGGCCAGGAGTTCGGCGGTGCGCTCCAACGCGGTGGCGTCACAGTCGGACAGGCAGAACGCGTGGCTGATCGTGACCTTTCCCCGCATGCTCGCGGCCCGGGTACGGCGGGCGATCTCGGCGATCTGGTCCAGGCCCGCTCGGCCGCGGTCGTGCAGGTGGATGTCGATCGGGGCGCCGGTGCGCTCGGCGATGCCGAACAGCACGTCCAGATGCCCGTCGAGGTCACCGTCGATGCCGATCGGATCCAGGCCGCCGACGATGTCGGCGCCCTCCTTGACGGCCTGCTCCAGCAGGTCGGCGGTGCCGGGTTCGGTGAGGAGGCCGAGCTGGGGGAAGGCCACCACCTGGAGGTCCATCGCCGTCGCGAACGGAGCGGCCGCGGCGCGGATCCCATGCAGGTGGGAGAGCCCGTGGACCGGTGCGACATCGACGTGTGCGCGCATCGCCCGGGTGCCGCGGCTGACCGCCCGGGCGATCAGGGCGCCGGCGCGTTCGTGTACCGGAGAGGTCATGGCGCGCTGGGTGGCGACGTCGTTCGTGATCAGTTCGCGGAGCGTGTCGGCGGGTTCGCGGCTCAGCCACGGCCGGCCCCAGGCCGACTTGTCGGGATGGATGTGTGCGTCGACGGGGGAAGGCAGGGCAAGGGCACCGCCGCCGTCGACGACGACGCAGTTCCCGGGCCGTGTCGCGGGATCGATGGCCGCGATACGGCCGTCGGTCACCAGCACGTCGTGAGGATCGCCGCCATGAGGTCGGATGTGGGTGAACAGGGCGTGGGTCATGCCAGCGGCCCCCTTCGAGTCGGTGAAAGGGCTGGAACTCCGTCCCTGGAGAGTCATATGGTTATCAAGTCATCAGATGATTAGGGAAGAGGGTTGCATGAAACCCGTCGCACGAATGTCGATCGTCGACGCTGTGATCAACCAGCTGCGGGGAGAACTCGCGCGGGGCACATGGCAGGTGGGCGACCGGATACCGCCGGAGGACCAGCTCGCCACGACCCTCGCCGTGAGCCGGCTCTCCATCCGCGAGGCGGTCCGGGTACTCGTCCACGCCGGACTGCTCACCACCCGTCAAGGCGACGGCACCTACGTCATCGCCACCGACGAGGGCCAGGTCGCGCTGCGCCGGCACTTCGACCGGGCGAGGACCGCCGACATCCTCGTTGTCCGCCGCGGCCTGGACATTGTCGCCGCCCGCCTGGCCAGCACGACGCGCACCGATGACGACCTCGCCGTGATCAGCGAAGCCATGGCACGCAGGGAATCCGCAGGCCGGGCCCGGGACCTGGACGCCTTCACCGATGCCGACGTCGACTTCCACCTGCGCATCGCCGAGGCGTCCCACAACCCGGTGCTCAGCGATCTCTACCGGAACATGAGCGACGTCCTGTGGGAGACCGTCAAGGCCAACCAGTGCATGGACGACGCCGGCGACGACCCCTTCCACACGGCGCTGTTCGAAGCAGTGCGCGCCGGCGACCCGGTCGCCGCGACCGCCGCGGCGCTCGCCATCCTGGACGACTACCCGGAGGCAGAGGCGTGACCGCCGCCGATCAGCTGATCCGCGACGCCGACCGGGTCGTCACCAGGGACGAAACCCTGGGCGACCTGCCCGGCGGTACGGAAAGCGTCGTGTCGACCCCTGTCCCCGCCGCTGCCTTGCTCGATGATTCGGGGGGTTCCTAGTCTCGGTGCCATGACTTCGCTGCCCCGCGCCGCTGCCGCGCCCCCCGCGTCCCGTCGTACCGTGACCGCTGCCGTCGTCCAGGCGGCCGCCCCGCTGTTCGACACGCAGGCCGCGCTGAAGCGCGCCGAGGAACTCATCCGGGAGGCCGCCGGCGACCGAGGCGCGGAGGTCGTGGTGCTGCCCGAGGCGTTCCTCGGCGGCTATCCCAAGGGCCTGGACTTCGACATCACCGTCGGCAGCCGCACCCCGGCCGGGCGTGAACTGTTCCGCCGCTACCACGCCGCCGCCATCGACGTCCCCGGCCCCGAGACCGACACCCTGGCCGCCCTCACCCGGGACCTCGGCTGCCACGCCGTCGTCGGCGCCGTCGAACGCCGGGGCGGCACCCTCTACTGCGTCGCCCTCTTCTTCGGCCCCGACGGCTACCTGGGCCTGCACCGCAAGCTCATGCCGACCGCCGCCGAACGCTACCTGTGGGGCCAGGGCGACGGTTCCACCCTCCCGGTCGTCGACACCGGCACCGCCCGCCTCGGCGCGGCCATCTGCTGGGAGAACTACATGCCGCTGTTCCGTACGGCCATGTACGCCAAGGGCGTCGACCTGTGGTGCGCGCCGACCGTGGACGACCGCGACGCCTGGCAGGCCAGCATGCGGCACATCGCCCTGGAGGGCCGCTGCTTCGTCCTCAGCGCCAACCAGTACCTGCGCCGTGAAGCCCTGCCCGCCGACCTCCACCCCGTCCAGGGCGACGCCCCCGACACCGTCCTGATCGGCGGCGGCTCCGTCATCGTCTCCCCGCTCGGCGAGGTCCTCGCCGGCCCGCTGCGCGACAGCGAGGGCATCCTGACCGCCGAACTGGACCTCGACGACCTCGCACGCGCCCGCTTCGACTTCGACCCCACCGGCCACTACGCGCGCCCCGACGTCTTCACACTCCACGTCGACGAGTCCGCCCGCACCGCCGTTACCGGTGGGGGCGCCGCCGCCCGGTCGACCAGGACCGACTAGCCGATGCGAGTTCCCGTGCCGCTGACCCGGACGCGCGGGTCACCCGCGCGCAGCGTCACCGTGAGTTCGCCGGGGCGGCCCATGTCCTCGCCCTGATGCAGAGTCAGGACGGCGTCCTCGGGGACCAGACCGAGCTCACGGGCATACGCACCGAACGCGGCGGCCGCGGCGCCGGTCGCCGGGTCCTCGACGACGCCGCCGACGGGGAACGGGTCACGGACATGGAAGACGGTGGCCGACTCCCGCCACACCAACTGGACCGTCGTCAGGTCCAAGCGGTGCATCAGGGCTTCGAGGCGTGGGAAGTCGTATGCGAGATCGGCGAGGCGCGCGCGAGTCGCCGCCGCGAGTACGAGGTGGCGGGCGCCGGCGAACGCGATGCGGGGCGGGAAGGCCGGGTCGAGATCGGCGGCCGGCCAGTCGAGGGCTGTGAGCGCCTCTGCGAGGTCGGTGTGGGCGATGTTTTCGATGTGCGGCTCGACACTGGTGAGTGTGGCCCTGACCGTCCCGCCCTCCTCGGCCACCTCCACCGGCACGGTGCCGGCGCGCGTCGCGAACACCAGCTCCCCGGGGCCCGTCCGCTCGGCGAGCGCGACGGCGGACGCGATGGTGGCGTGCCCGCAGAACGGCACCTCGGCCTTGGGACTGAAGTAACGGATACTGTACGCCCGTCCCTCCCGGTCGCCGAGGCCCTCCGGGGGCGCGGTCAGGAACGCGGACTCCGAGTATCCGAGGTCGGCGGCGATGGCCAGCATGTCGCTGTCGTCCAGGGCGCTGGCGTCCAGAACGACGCCGGCGGGGTTTCCGCCGTCGGGGGCGCTGGAGAAGGCGGTGTAGCGCAGCACCTCGGGCCGCGGCGCGTTCGTCGTCATGTGCGCTGCAACGCGGGGCGGGTCCGCGGCTATTCCGGGACGCGGGTGGAGGTGCGGATGTGGCCCCACGCCGCGCGTGGCTACGGGCCCAGCCGGACCAGTTCAACTGAAAGTGCGGCGGTACGCCTGTGGGCTGACGCCCGTCGTCCGCTTGAAGCGGTCGCGGAACGCTGTGGGCGAGCCGAATCCGACCTGTCCCGCGATCCGCTCCACCGGGTGCTGTGTGGTCTCCAGGAGGTGCTGGGCCTGCCGGATGCGCGCCCGGTGCAGCCATTGCAGCGGGGTGGTGCCGGTCTGCTCGCGGAAGCGGCGCATGAGGGTGCGGGTGCTGACGCCGGCGTGCGCGGCCATGTCGGCGAGGGTCAGGTTCCGGCCCAGGTTGTCCTGGAGCCAGGTGAGCAGGGGTTCGAAGGAGGATCCCTGCGGTGTGGGCGCGTACTGGTGGACGATGAACTGCGCCTGCCCGCCCTCCCGTTCGAGGGGCATGACGGAGAGCCGAGCCGCGTCGGCGGCCACCGCCGAGCCGTAGTCGCCGCGGATCATGTGCAGACACAGGTCGAGGCCTGCGGCGGCGCCCGCGGAGGTGAGGATCTGCCCGTTGTCGACGTACAGCACGTCGGGGTCGACCGTCACCTTCGGATGCAGGGCGGCCAGCAGGTCCGCCGCGATCCAGTGCGTCGTGGCGCGCAGCCCGTCGAGGAGTCCGGTGGCGGCCAGAGGGAAGGTGCCCGTGCAGATGGACGCGATCCGGGTGCCGTCCGCGGCGGCCGCCAGCAGCGCGTCGCGGACCGCGGGCGTGAGTGGTGCGGTGGGGGTGGCCGTGCCCGGCACGATGACCGTGTCCGCGCCCTTGAGGCCGTCGAGTGCCCGGTGCGCGCGGAGGGTGAACGCGCCGGCGTCGATTTCGGGGCGCTCGGCGCACACGCGAACCTGGTAACCGGGGCGCCCGTCGGGGAGCCGAGTACGGGAGAAGACCTCGATCGGCGTGGACAGGTCGAAGGGGATCACCTGATCCAGCGCCAGGACGGCGATGGTGTGCATGGCGAGAACATACCTTGCCGTCGAATTTCCGCCACCGACGCTACGTCGTCACCACGAGGCCAGGTGCGCCGAAGGACCGCTGCACACGGCCTGGCGACATCCCGTTGATACCCGTCATGAATGCCACTGGGGCGCGGGTGTGCGGCTGACTAGCGTCGGTGGCGATCCCGGTGTGGACCGGGACCTGTCGTACGCGAAGGAACCAGCCCATGCACGTTCAGATCGTCCTGTTCGACGGCTTCGATCCACTCGATGTCATCGCCCCGTACGAGGTGCTGCACGCCGGTGGCGCCGCGTCCGGCGGGGCGGTCCAGGTCGAGTTGGTCTCCGCCGAAGGGCCGCGCGACGTGGTCAGCGGCACGGGAGGGCTCGCCCTGCGCGCGACAGCCGCGCTCGAACCCGGGCGTACGGGAGCGGTTCTGGTGCCCGGCGCGTCGGGGCCCGTCGGGGAGCCCGGCGACGTGCCGGACGAGGAGGCGTCCGAGCCCACCGTCCCCGTACTGCTGGGCCGCACCCTGTCCACCCCGCTGCCCGCACTGCTGAAGGACGCCCTGGACAACCCGGCGATGACGGTCGGCGCCGTCTGCGGCGGCTCCCTCGTACTGGCCCTGTCCGGGCTCATCGAGGGGCGGCCCGCCACGACCCACCACCTCGGCCTGGACCTGCTCGACGCCACGGGGGTACACGCGGTGCACGCCCGGGTCGTCGACGACGGCGACCTCGTCACGAGTGCGGGAGTCACTTCCGGGCTCGACCTCGCCTTCCACCTTCTGGAGCGGGAGGTGGGGCCCCGGATCGCGCACGCCGTCGAGGAACTGTTCGCGTACGAGCGCCGCGGCACGGTCTGGCGGGCGCGGGGCCCGGAGCCGACTCGCCTGTGACCGACCGGCCCACCCCGCGTTCCGCGACCCCGTACAGCGAAAAGGAGAAGATCCACTCCATGTCCGTCGAAGGTATCTGGGACCTGTCCATCGCCACTCCCATCGGCGTGATCAAGGCCGCCGTCGAACTCCGCGGGGAGGACACGGGTCTCATCGGTGTCGCCCGCGGCGCCGGGGAGGAAGTACCACTCAGAGATGTGGAGTTGGAAGGTGACCAGCTCACATGGAAGCAGTCCACCACCAAGCCCCTGCGGCTGAACCTGACCTTCGCCGTGACGGTCGACGGCGACACCCTGACCGGCACCTCCCGCGCCGGGCGGCTGCCGGCCTCGAAAGTCACCGGCACCCGCCGCCGCACCAGCACGGACGTGGACCACTGACCGTGGGGGAAACTCCTGCTCCCCGTCGGCCTTTACGCAGCGTTCCGTTTGGTCAGCCTTCGGCGGTGGCGAGGGCCGCGACGTACTGCTCGTCGGTTACGGGTTCGAGCCAGGCGGTGCCGTCGCCGCTGCCGTCGCCGACGACGATGGCGATGTGAGCCATGAGATTGGTGTCGGTGGCTCCGTGCCAGTGCTCCTCATCTGCGGGGCACTTGACGGTCTCGCCGGCGCCGGCGCGCACCACGCTGCCGTCGCGGGTACCCACCAGGCCGACGCCGTCGGTAATGTGGAGGATCTGGCCGTTGGTGTGGGAGTGCCAGTTGGTTCGGGCGCCGGGCGTGAACCGGACGAGGCCGACGGCCAGGCGGGCCGGTTCGGTGGGGGCCTCGATCAGGTTGAGGTAGACGTCGCCGGTGAAGCGTTCGGCGGGGCCCTTCACGGTGGGGGTGCTGGTGATGTGTTCCATGGCTCGCTTCCTCGAGGTCGTGGTGGTTGGTGCGGTGTTCAGGCGGCGTCGGTGTGGGCGAGGCCGGAGCCGAGCTCGCGGGAGGATGCCACCTGGGCGAGCAGGTCCTTGGCCTTGCCCTCGACGGCTTGGAGGCAGTCGTCGCCGGCGACGAAGCGCAGCGGCGGCCGGTCGAGGTCGGTCACCTTGAGCAGGGCGTCGGCGAGCTTGACCGGGTCGCCGGCCTGCCGGCCGTTCATGGACTCCCACTGCTTCCTCGTGGCGGCGGTGCGTTCGGCGTAGTCCTCGATACACAGCTCCGCATACGTGGTGGAGGCATCCACGAGCAGTTCGGTGCGGAAGAAGCCCGGCTCCACGATCGTGGTGTGGATGCCGAACGGCTCCACATCATGGTGCAGGGACTCCATGAAACCTTCGACGCCGAACTTCGCGGCCGAGTAGGCGACGCAGAAGTCGACACCGACCACGCCGGCGAGGGAGGAGACGGTGACGATGTGCCCCGAGCGCTGGGCACGCATCACGGGCAGGACGGCGCGGGTGACGTTCATCGGCCCGAACAGGTTCGTCTCGATCTGCGCGCGGACCTGCCGCTCGGACAGCTCCTCGAAGAAGCCCGCGTAGAAGTTGGCCGCGTTGTTGATCAGCACGTCGATGCGGCCGAAACGGTCGACGGCGGCCTGGGCGGCGTTCTGGGCCGCCTGCGAGTCCGTGATGTCCAGCGCGGTGGTCAGCAGATTGTCGTGCTCGCCGCCGAGGGCTTCCAGGACGCGCTCGGGGCGGCGGCCGGTGGCCACGACCTGGTGCCCTGCGGCCAGGGCCTGGCGGGCGATGTCCGCGCCCAGGCCGCGTCCGGCGCCGGTGATGAAGAAGACCTTGCTCATGAGGGGTATCGCTCCGTGATCTATGTGTGGGTGCGGGCCGGCTCTTGGGGCGCGGACGGCCTCGGTAGGGAAAACCTCCTCGGACAACTGGGCACCGTCGGGTTCCCAGGTGGCCTCAACCGGCGCCGATATCGAGGAAACCGCAGGACAAAGGGGTGGAGAAGGGCCTGCCGTTACAGGTACTGACAGGACCCCTCACAGGTGCGCCGTCCGACTTAGCCTGGAACACGTGAGTACCGAGAGTGACATCCGCGAGTTCCTGTCCTCCCGCCGCGCCAAGATCACCCCGCAGCAGGCGGGGCTGCCCGCGTTCGGCGGCAACCGGCGCGTGCCGGGCCTGCGCCGCGAGGAAGTCGCCCTGCTCGCCGGTGTCAGCGTCGACTACTACGTGCGCCTGGAGCGCGGCCACCTGGCCGGCGCGTCCGAGGAGGTTCTCGACTCCGTAGCGAACGCCCTCCAGCTCGACGACGCCGAACGCGCCCACCTCCACGATCTGGCCCGTGCCGCCGCCAAACGGCCCACCCGTCGTACCAAGCGCCCGCGCGGGCCCCTTCCCGACAGCGTGCTGCGTGTGCTGAACTCCATGCGCGACTGCCCGGCCTTCATCCGCAACGGCCGACTGGATGTGCTTGCCACCAACCCGCTCGGCCGCGCCCTGTACAGCCCGCTCTACACCGGCAGTGCTCGGGAACCGGTCAATATGGCCCGATTCCAGTTCCTCGACCCCGCCGGGCGCGAGTTCTTCCCGCACTGGGAGGAGTCCGTGAACACCACCGTGTCCCTGTTGCGGACCGAGGCCGGCCGCGCGCCCGGCGACAGCGACCTGACGGGCCTGATCGGCGAACTCGTCACCCGCAGCGACGAATTCCGCACCGCTTGGGCCAAGCACAACGTGCGCCTGCACCACACCGGCCGCAAAGCCTTCCGGCACCCTGCCATCGGTGAGATCACCCTCGACTTCGATGCCATGGAACTACCCGCCCAGCCTGGTCTGACCCTCACCGCCTACAGCGCCCCACCCCACACCTCCGACCACGACAAGCTCCAACTCCTCGCCGCCTGGGCTGCTACCGAGGACGCCGAGTCCACCAGTCACCCGGCCAACCAACAGGACGGATGAATGCTGGCTGCGCTCGCGGAACATCAGCGCGCCGGTTCCTCATATCTCGTTGCAGTGACCCGTTCTGCGAAACAATCATGGCTGTCATGGACCGACCGAGCCAGATCATCGAGTGTGGAGACTTCGTCCTGCGGCGCTGGCGGGGACAGAGCGATTTCGCTCAGGCTTTCAAGCTGATCGAGGAGTCTCTGGACCACCTGCGCCCGTGGATGCCGTGGGTCGCCCAGCACAGCGAGACGAGGACCCGAGACTTTCTGGCGAAGTCCGAGTCCAAGTGGGCAAGCGGCGAAATCTACAACTATGCCGTCATCAAAGACGGCACGCCCATCGGCATGGTCCAGGCCTACCGCGGGGCCGAACCGCAGGGATGGAGGATGGGGTACTGGCTGCACCCTGCCGCCGCCGGCCAGGGCATCGCCACGAGAGCGACGGCAGCCCTGGTCACCGAGATGTTCGCCCAGCCGGACGTGGAGTACTTGGAAATCACGCACGATCTGGCCAACACCTCCAGTGGCGCCATTCCGCGTCGGTTGGGGTTCACCGCAGTTGGGCGTGAGCAGGCGACACCGCCCGCCGCTCCCTCCGGCTGCGGCATCGACGTGGTCTGGCGCCTGAACCGCCCCACACCGCCCATCAACGGCACCCCCGCTCCTTGAACATCTGGGCCGACCGGTCTCAGTTCCTGATTCTTCAGACGGGCCCTTCCGGTGGATCGGGATTTCGGCCTCTGGCCAGGTGACCGGGGGTCCTTACGGCCGCTGAGCCGGCAGTGGTTGAAGCGCGGGCCAACGGGTGAGCATCGCGTCGCGCATGGCCACGGCGAGCTGCCCCAGATTCCCGAGTTCGCTGCCGCTCATGGTCATCTGGCTGATGATCCCAAGCCGGTGGACGAGCCGCTGCCGAGCTGTCGCTGTGCCCCACCGCCAGTCCTTGGTGGGGACTTTGGACAGGTGGTCGGCGGTCCCACGGTGCGCCCGCTCAACCAGTGCGTCGCCTCGAAGCAGCCAGCTCGCGCACGTGTCGGTGAGATCGTCCTCGAGATCGGCGCCTGTCGCGTGGCGCCAGGCCGTGCGGTAGGCGGACTCAGCCGCGTTCAGCAGTGGCTGAGCCGGGGCCGTGACGCACCAGCAGGTCGGGAAGCCGATGCGGAGGTAGGCAAGTTCCACGAGCCCATGGCCGAGCGAGGCCTGCTCGAAGTCGATGAACCTGACCCCGCTGCTGGTGTGCATGTCGTTGCCGGGGCAGGGATCGCCGTGCAGCAAGGCATGCCCGGATGTGTGGGTCAGGCGGTTCAGGAGGTCGTCCAGCTCGGTCCGCACTGCGGGTGACACCGTGCAGCCGAGCGTCCGAGCGAGCCGGAGGAAGGAGCCGATGTCGTCTCCGGTGGGAGCGGACCAGGCGGGGAGAAGGCCGACGTCGTCAGCAGTGGTGGCTGCGTGGAGTCGGGCCAGTGCCTCCGCATAGCCGACCAGCCAGTCGTCAGCCGGCGAGCGATGGTCCAAGTGCTCCAGGACCAGGACCCGTTCGACGGGGTCGGTGCCAAGGAGTCCCGGCACGACGGGCGGGTCGACCCGGGACGCGAGCCGCAGCGCGGCCACTTCGCGGGCGTATCTCTCGTCGGCCCCTGGACCCTCGATGAGCTGCTTGACCACCATCGGTGTGCCGGACAGTTCTGTCCGCCATACCCGTGACCGCGGACTGCTGCCCAGCCTGCGAGTCCGGCGAGGCGAACCCAGCTCAGCCCGCAGTCTCTCCCCGAACGGCAGCCGTGACCACATGGCCTCATCCTTCCACGTGCGCGAACGCTTGCGCGGCGCCGGGGAAGGCCGGTGCTCCCCGCTCAGCCGTCGGCCACCGTCGACGTGACCACCTCCCGCCTGAGCGCTCGGCGGGTATGTGGTCTGAAACATGCCCAGATGCGCGATCCTGGAAGTATGGAGATCGAAGTTTTCGTGGTGCCAGGATGCCCCAACCAGCAGCTTGCCGAGGAGCAGCTGCGGGAGGCCCTGGACGGCGCCGGGCTGTCCGGCGAAACCTTCACCACCAGGGTGATCACGGATCAGGCTGAAGCCGAGCGGTCGGGTTTCACGGGCTCCCCGACGATCCTGATCAACGGCCGCGACCCGTTCGCCGAGCCCGGCTCCTCGCCCTCGGTGGCTTGCCGGATCTACCGCACCCCGCGTGGCTTGGCTGGTGCGCCCGGGGTCGACCAGCTCAGGCAGGCCCTGCGAGCGGCTGTCGACACGGGCGGCGGAGTGTAAGCGCGGTCACCGTCGGGCCGGTGGCAGCACTAGCGTCGCGGAACGGAGCCCAAGGATCTTGTCGGAGGTGGCCGGTCATGATGCGCGCCGTATGGAACGGCACCGTGCTCGCGGAGGCCGAGCGGACGGTCGTGGTGGAGGGCAACCACTACTTCCCGCCCGAGTCGCTCCATCGCGAGTACTTGACCGAGAGCCGGACCAGGTCGCTGTGCTTCTGGAAGGGGCTCGCCCGCTACTACACGGTGACCGTCGCTGGGCAGACCAACCCGGACGCCGCCTGGTCCTACCCGCATCCCAGCCCGCTTGCCCGGAAGATCAAGAATCACGTCGCCTTCTGGAAGGGCGTCGTGATCGAGGAAGTCACCCCGCAGGTGCACCGGTGAGTGCCGCTCGGAGTCTGCGGTGCGCGGCATGGGCTGCCGCCCCAGCGCATCGCCACGACCCTGCCCACCCTCGCCACCCGCACCGACACCGCCGCTGGGAAGCTCCGGCCAGGCCCGCGCCACCCCCAGATCGCGGGATCAGGGTGGACGAGGCGCGTGCCGCGCTCACGGATCCCACCGTCGAGCCCTGTGGCTTCTGCCGGCCGGAGACGGAGCTGAGCATCGACTTCGCGTAAGCGCCGTAGCTGCGCATGCGTTAGTCCGGTATGCCCAGATATGTTCGTACATGTGGACGGGATGTCTCAGCGTATCGACCCGACGACCGACCGGACGGCCGCTGCGCGCCTGCTGGGGTGCACACCTGAAGAGGTCGGTTACTGCCCGCGCTGTCAGGGGCTGACCCGGCGATACGGGAAACATGCGCAGATCATCTGCCCGGCCTGCCGAGCGGCCGAGCCCCCGTCAGCGGCCGGCGCCTCCCGCTGACCACAGCGATCACTCAACTGCGACGTGCCGCTCGACGGCGCGATCAACTCTGGAATTCGAGCGAAGGCCGAAGGCATCTCGTCCGAAGGTGCGCGGCGGCTGCGCGAGCGCCGCATGCGGGTTCTGCGGTTCTGCCGACGGCAGAGGCCTCTTGGCGTGATCTGGCCATGCTGATTGAGTGCCGTCATGGAGCGCATGGAGATCCTGGTCCTCGGCGGTACGGCCTGGCTGGGGCGTGAAGTTTCCCGGCAGGCCCTCGACCGTGGCCACCGGGTGACGTGTCTGGCACGTGGTGACAGCGGGCCCGTGGCGGAAGGTGCGCGTCTGGTGGCCGTGGACCGGCGCGACCCCGCCGCGTACGCGTCCCTGCCCGACCGGGAATGGGACGCTGTGCTCGAGGTGTCCTGGCAACCCGGCTTCGTACGCAGAGCTGTTGCGACCCTGGGTGCGCGGACACGTCACTGGATCTACGTCTCGTCGATCACCGCGTACGCCTCCCACGGCGAGCCCGGCGCGGACGAGTCCGCCGCCCTGTTGGACGCCACAGAGCACGAAGAGGTCGGTCGTGAGCTGTACGGCGAGGCCAAGTCCGCCTGCGAAACGCTCGCCCGGACAGCCCTGGCCGACCGACTCCTGGTCGCACGTGCCGGACTCATCGGCGGGCCCGGTGACCACAGCGACCGCTCCGGCTACTGGGTCTGCCGCGCCGCCCGTGCCGCGCAGGCGCCGCTGCTCGTTCCCGACACCCCGAAGGCACCGACGCAGACCATCGACGTACGCGACCTGGCGACGTGGCTCCTTGACGCTGCGGAACGCCGAACCACAGGCACATACAACGCGGTTGGCCCGACTGTGCCCTTCGCCGAGTGGATCGAGCTGTCTCGAAGCGTCGGCGGACACACCGGACCGGTCGTCACCGTCGCGTCCCAACAGCTCCTCGCGCACGGAGTGACCGAGTACATGGGCCCCGACTCACTGCCCATGTGGGTGGTCGAACCGGGATGGGAGGGCTGGGCGGCGCGCGACGGATCCGCCGCCACCGCCGCGGGCCTGCGCCACCGATCCCGCACCGACCTCCTCGCCGACACTCTGCGCTGGGAACGCGAGCAGGGACTGCACCGGCCACGCCGCGCCGGACTCGCCGCGGACACGGAGCGCGCACTTCTGGCGGCCTTGGGATGAGGAACCGTCCTTGAGTACTCCAGGGGCCACTCCGTGGGGCCGCCCGGCGGGGGCGAGGTGACTACGGTTGCCTTCTGCGTCGCACCGCCGGGCGCGCCCAGGGGGAGAGGTCCGCGGAACGTCACGCCGATCGTCAGGGCATCTCACGCATCCGGTTGATCTCGCTGGTCTGCTGTGCGATCACTTCGTTCGCCATCTCCTGGACCTGTACGTTGTTGCCGTCCGAGAGCACCGAGGTGGCCATGACGATCGCGCCGTTGTGGTGCATGATCATGAGTTTCAGGAACAGCTCGTCGAAGGCCGCGCCTCGCGCCGCGCGCAGCTGCTTCAGCTGTGCCTCGGTCGCCATGCCGGGCATCGTGGCATGGTCGTGGTTGTGCCCCGAGCCCGCGCCACCAGTCGTGCGGCGCGCGCCGCCGTGGTTCTTCAACCACCCCTTCATGGCGTCGATTTCAGGTCCCTGACCTGCGGCGATGCGTGAGGCGATCCCCTTCACGCTGCCCGACTTCGCCTGGTGCGCGGCGAGTTCGGTCATCTCCAGGGCCTGGCCGTGGTGGACGATCATCATCTGGACGTACTCGAAGTCCGCCCCATTGGAGGACTCGTCGGGCATCTCCTTCGCGGCGTCCTCGGCGGACAGGGTCCGGGCGGGCCCACCGGGCTTGCCGGGAGCGATCACCGAGGGACCGGCCGCGCTCTTCTTCCCCGGGGTGTCCGCACCCGAGTCGCACCCGCTGACAGCGAGGGCGACAACGGTGAGCGCGGTGACCGCCCGCCACTTGACACGATCAAAAACTTTCACGGCGAGTGCGTTGCCATCTTTTGATCTGTACATGAAAGATACGATACTGCTGCTGTCCGTGAACCGTTCCCTTGCGAACGGACACCAGGGAGGAAACAGTGAACCTGTTGAACAGTCCCCGAACACGGCCCAGACGTCTAGGGGTTGTGGCAGCTGCCACCGGCCTGCTGGTGGCGCTGCTCACAGCTGCTCCGGCTGTGGCGACGCCCGGCCCTGGCGACGCCTCCACCGCGCCTCAGCGTGTGTCCAAGAGTGAGGCGGCCGAGACCAGAACGGCCATCGCCAATGGCGAGATACCGGCGGTGGACGAGATCGTCCACTCCGACAACATCGAACACCTCGCCAACGTCCCCAAGGACGCCCTGCCGGGCTTCAACTCCGACCTAGCCTTCCAGGGCAAGTACGCGTTCGCCGGCAACTACGACGGCTTCCGCATCTTCGACATCAGCAACCCGAGGGCTCCCAAGACGGTCTCCCAGGTGCTGTGCCCGGGGTCGCAGAACGACGTATCCGTCTCCGGGAACCTGTTGTTCCTGTCCACCGACTCCGCACGCAGCGACGACTCCTGCTCGAGCACGTCGCAGGCCCGGACCGAGAAGTCGACGTGGAGGGGCATGAAGGTCTTCGACATCAGCGACAAGAAAAACCCGAAGTACGTCGCGGCCGTCAAGACCAACTGTGGCTCACACACGCACTCCCTCGTTCCCCATGGCCGCAACGTCTACCTCTACGTGTCCTCGTACTCCCCGAGCCCGTCGTTCCCCGACTGCCAGCCCCCGCACGACGGCATCTCGATCGTCAAGGTGCCGCGCGACGCTCCCGAGAAGGCCGCGGTCGTCAACTTCGCGGTGCTCTTCCCGGGTGATGGCCCCGACGGTGGCGGCAACCCCGGCGCGCCTACCAACCCGGGTGTCTCCAAGACGACCGGCTGCCACGACATCACCGTGCTGCCGTCGAAGGACCTGGCCGCCGGTGCCTGTATGGGCGACGGCATCCTGATGTCCATCAAGGACCCGGAGCACCCGAAGGTCATCGACCAGGTCCAGGACAACGCCAACTTCGCGTTCTGGCACTCGGCGACCTTCAACCAGACCGCGAAGAAGGTCGTCTTCACCGACGAACTCGGCGGCGGAGGCGCCGCGACCTGCAACGCGGCCATCGGCCCGAACCGCGGAGCCGACGGCATCTACGACATCGTCGGCAAGGGCGACCAGCGCAAGCTCGTCTTCCGCGGCTACTTCAAGATCCCCCGGCACCAGGCGGACACCGAGAACTGCGTCGCCCACAACGGCTCGCTGATCCCGGTCGAGGGCCGCGACATCATGGTCCAGGCCTGGTACCAGGGCGGCGTTTCGGTCTGGGACTTCACCGACTCGACGAAGCCGAAGGAGATCGGCTACTTCGAGCGGGGCCCGCTCTCCACGGACGTGCTGACCTTGGGCGGTTCCTGGTCCGCGTACTACTACAACGGCTACATCTACTCGAACGACATCGCCAAGGGCTTCGATGTGCTCAAGCTCAGCGACCGGCGCACCGACCCGGCCCGAGAGATCCATCTGGACGAGCTGAACGTCCAGAGCCAGCCCGACTACTTCGACTGACCCGGCAAAGGCCCGCCGGGCTCCGGGCCAAGGAACCCGGAACCTCGGCAAGCGCTCAAGCGCTCAAGCACTCAAGCGTTCAAGCGCTAAGGCACCGGTCCCGCCGGGCGGCTCATCGCCCGGCGGGATCCTCAACTCCCGATACTCATACGGTCAGCCGGCACGGGCGGCGAGCCACGCCCGGTGGGCCGACCACACCCTCTCCCAGAGCGCGGAACGCTCCTCCTCGCCGACGTCGGTGAGGGTGAGCCCGAAGACCTCCGCGAGCACTCCGAACCAGGCGGCCTCGGTGGTCAGTTCCCGCTCCGACCGCCCGTCACCGTCCATACGGGCCAGTACGCAGCCGCGGAGCTCGTCCGTGCCGGCCGCATCCCTGCGGATCGCGGAGGCGACCCGGACAAACCCCGAACTCGGCGAGGTGGACAACTCCCCGTGCTGTGCGGCGAAGTCCTCCGGCCCGGCGGGCGTCATGGTGAAGTCCATCCCGGCGAAGGAGCCGCGGGGGTCGTGGTCGAAGCGCCACCCGTCGCGCTCGACCGCAGACGGTGAGAGCCGATAGGTGAAGGGCCCCTGACGGTACTCCCCGGCACGGAGCGGCAGCGGCTCGTGCAGCCCGTCACCGAGCCCGACGTCGACCAGCCAGGTCTCGCCCTCGCAGACCACCGTGAGGGCCAGATGGTTGGCGTTCGCTCCGGGGGGCTGGGCGGTTTGACTGCCCTGGACTCCGCCGCGGTGCCACGTCACGGCGTACCCCAGGGCGTGGAGCAGGGTGGCGAAGGCTCCGTTGAGGTGGAAGCAGTAGCCGCCGCGCCCCCGGAGGATCCGGGCCACCGACTCCTCGGGATCCACCGTGGTCGCCCGCCCCAGGTGGATCTCCAGCGTCTCGTACGGCACCCGGGACACATGCGCGGCGTGCAGCGCCCGCAGCCCCGCCACTGACGGCGCCTCAGGAGCCGCGACACCCAGTCGCTCCAGATAGCGGTCGACATCCACCTTCGGCATGCCCGGGACTCTAGTGCCCCAACAGGCAACGTTCGCCCCGTCGCGACGCCCGGCACGCTCCCCCGAGCTCTTCGAGCAGGGGGGACCCCCACTCGCCGCATCGGCCGAAAGCCCAAGTACGTTCAGTACGAGGACTTCCGGTCGGCACTCCCCCAAGCTCTTCGAGCAGGGGGGACCCCCAGAGCACGCACCGGACGCAGCTCCTTCACGGGCAAACGTTGCCTGCCGGGGCACTAGTCAGCACCGGTGACATCCGGTCAACTTCGATTGGATCAGGTGCCGATCGCTGCGCTCGGCCTCCGCGCACGGACGGCGTCGACGTCGAAGATTCTCGTCAACCCATTACCAAGCGTTTACTGAGCAGATACCTTTCTCCTTGCCGGTGGCAGGGGGGTGGAGTGATCCGGCCATCCCTGCCTGCCCCGGAGTACAGCCGTACGCCCGTTCGGCCTGTTTTCGGCCATTACGCCCATTTCTGATGGACTGCCGGAAGGAAGCGTCTTGAACGCTCGGAACCGCCGCACCACGGTAGCCGCCGTATCCGCCGCAGGGCTCATAGCGCCGCTGCTGCTGATCGGATCGGGCACCGCCTCCGCCCACAGCGACCCTGCCAAGGAGGCTGCCAAGCTTGCACAGAAGCTCGTCAAGAAGAGCAACGCCGAGGATGCCTACGAGCATCTGAAGAAGTTCCAGCGGATCGCTGACAAGAACGGGAACACCCGTGTGGCCGGGTCGGAGGGGCACCGGCAGTCGGCCGAGTACGTCGAGGCCCTGCTGCGGAAGGCCGGTTACTCGGTGACCCGGAACGAGTTCGACTACCAGTTCAGCCAGACGCTGGCAGAGAGCCTGCGGGTGGTGTCGCCGCAGCAGCAGGACGTTCCGTTGATCGCCATGACGTACTCCGCCAACAGCCCCACCGGTGGCATCACCGCCCCGGTCGCGGTGGTGCCGGTCGACGACACCACCGGCTGCGAGCCGGGGGACTACGCGTCGGGGACGTTCACCGGCAAGATCGCGCTGATCAAGCGCGGCGGCTGCACCTTTGCGGAGAAGCAGGCGACCGCCGCCGGTGCGGGCGCGGTCGGCGCGATCATCTACAACAACACCGACGGCGCGCTCAACGGCACCCTGGGAGACCCGAACGTCGCGAAGATCCCGACCGGTGGCGTCACGCAGGCGGACGGTGAGGCCTTGGCGGCCAAGGCCGCATCCGGCGCAGTGACCGTCAACCTGGAGATCCGCACCTTCGCGGAGATGCGGCGCACCTACAACGTCATCGCCGAGACCAAGGGCGGCGACGCCGACAACGTGGCGATGTTCGGCGCCCACCTGGACTCGGTGGCGGCCGGCCCGGGCATCAACGACAACGGCTCCGGCTCCGCCGGCATCCTCGACGTGGCGCTGAACCTCGCCCACGAGAAGGTCCAGAACAAGGTGCGTTTCGCCTGGTGGTCGGCTGAGGAGTTCGGCCTGCTGGGCTCGCAGGCGTACGTCGACAGCCTCTCGGCGGCGGACCGTGCGAAGGTCAAGCTGTACCTGAACTTCGACATGATCGCCTCGCCGAACTACGCCCAGTTCGTCTACGACGGTGACGACTCCGACCAGGTCGGTGCCGGTCCCGGCCCGGAGGGCTCGGCACAACTGGAGCGGCAGATCACCGACTACCTGGACAGCCGGCGCATCCCGCACGAGGGCACCGACTTCACCGGCCGTTCGGACTACGGGCCGTTCATCGAGGTGGGCATCCCCTCGGGCGGCACCTTCACCGGCGCCGAGGGCATCAAGACGGCCGAGCAGGCAAAGGTGTACGGCGGCAAGGCCGGTGTCGCGTACGACGCCTGCTACCACGCCGCTTGCGACAACCTGAAGAACATCAACATGAAGGCGTTCGACGTCAACATCGACGTCATCGCCAACGCGGTGGGCCAGTACGCCTGGGACACCAGCCTCCTCAGCAAGCCGGTGGCGCCGCAGAACACCAAGGGTTCGGCGGGCAGCGGCGGTGGCCTGCACGAGGGCCACGACCACGAGGTCACCGAGTAACTCCCAGTACACACAAGGGGAGGGCCGGACTGTCCGGCCCTCCCCGCGCCATCCGCGCAGGGACTCGACGACCAGGTCCACGGCGAGCGAACTCCTCAACCGCGAGCAGCGCGCCGACTGTTCCGGCGGCTGGACGCGGACCCCGCGCACGTTGTCCAGCAGCCGTGCATGTTGTCGTGCTCGGCCGCGGCAAACGGAACCGGCCCGCTTACTTTCCGCACAGGTGGGCGTATCCCCGAGAGCGCTGTGGCACGATCGGCTGCCATGCCGTCTCTGTCCGCGTGGCCCCCAACAGCCTCTCGCCGTATGCTCGTTGCCCTGCTCGCGCTGCTCGTCGGCGCCGGCGCCGGCGTCGCCGACGCGGCTCCCGAACGCGCGGCCGCGGCGAAGAGCACCCAGGTCGCGACACCCGATCACCTGCGCTACGACGTGAACCTGCGCGCCGACGCCGACGGCACCCATTGGAAGGGCCGCCAGCGCGTGTCGTTCCGCAACGCCTCCGACCGGCCTCTGCGCGAGGTGTACCTGCGGCTGTGGGGCAACGGCATGGACGCCTGCGGCACTCCCGGCAGCCCTTCCCCCGTCACCGTGTCCCGGGTACGCGGCGGCACGGCGGGGCGGCTCAGCGTGGACTGCACGGCGCTGCGTATCAGCCTGCCCGCACCTCTCGAGCGCGGCCGGCGCACGGCTGTCTCCTTCGACGTGTCCCTCACCGTGCCCGGGCGCAACGACCGCTTCGGCCGCGAGGGTGCGTTCCGTTTCCTCGGCAATGGGCTGCCCGTGCTCGCCGTGCACGACGCGGCGGGATGGCACCTCGATCCGTATGTGTCGACCGGCGAGAGCTTCTACACCCTGGCCGGCGACTTCCAGGTCACGCTCGACCACCCCTCGGCCCTCAAGGTCCCGGCGACCGGCCGCACCCGCACCGGCCTCGGCACGCCGGGGCGCACTGTCACGCACAGCGTTGCGCACCGGGTACGGGATTTCGCGTGGGCGGCAGGCCCGTTCCGCACCGCGGACCAGACCACTCCCGGCGGCGTGCGGGTCAGATCGTACTGGGCACCCGACACGCCGGCCGAGAGCGTGCGGCTCGCCCGCCAGGAGGGCGCCGCCGCCGTCGACCGGTTCAGCACGGAGTACGGCCGCTACCCCTATGGCGAGCTCGACCTGGTGATGACCCCGCAGTTCGGCGGCGGCATGGAGTATCCCGGCCTGGTCCTGCTCGGCACCACCGAGGAAGGCAACGCCGTCGTCCACGAAGTGGCCCACCAGTGGTGGTACGGCATCGTCGGCAACGACCAATACCGTGCGCCCTGGCTGGACGAGAGCTTCGCCCAGTATGCCAACTTCCGCTTCTACGGCTTGGACACCCGCGACTGCTGGGACCCGGACGAGTGGCCCGACCAGGACGCCGCGCTCACCAGCTCGATGGCCTACTGGTCGACGCACCGCGGCACATACCACCTCATCTACACCGCCGGCCCCTGCGCCCTGGCAGACCTGGAACGCACCCTCGGCAGCGCCACCATGGCACGCCTGCTCAAGCGCTACGTCTGCGACCACTGGTACGGCGTCTCCACCACCGCCGACTTCAAGAAAGCCGCCCAGTCCATGACCGACAAGGACCTGACCTCCTTCTGGAGGACCCACCGCATCCGGTGAACATCCCCGGTACAACTACGCCTGCGGCGATGCCGTCTCGCCGGCGGGCCACGAACTCTGCGGCGAGACCTTCAGGGTTCAGACGCCGGCGTTGGGGTGGGCGGGGCTCAGGTAGTGAACCGCGGTCCGCTCGGCGTGCGGGACGAGCAGGCCCTGCAGTTCGTCTGCCGCGACCTTGAGGATGTCGCCGTCGCGCGCGGCGTGGAGGGTTTCCAGGACGAAGGCGACGTGGGCGGCGTCCTCGGTGACGCGGGTGCGGTGGGCGTCGCGGTGGTTCCAGTGGCGGGTGAGGACGCCGGTGGCGTCGGCGTAGATGATCTCGCCGGGCTTGGGGTGTTCGGCGGTGTCGGGCTCGCCGAGCGGGGTGAACTCCTCGCTTCCGTCGGCGTAGCGGATGTCGACGTCGCCGGTGACGTGGTCGAGGTCGAAGGCGCCGGCCGGCAGCCCGTGGCGGACGGAGACGGAGTTGTAGGAGTCGACCGCCGGGTTGATACGTGGGAGCACGCCCTTCTTGGTCATGCGCCGGCCGAGGGCGTCGACACTGGGGCGGATACGGCGGGGGTTGGTGCCGAAGGAGCGGTAGGCGGTGTGCCACGCCTCGATGCGCGGGTCGCTCTCGTCGGCGGGCTGCCATATACCGAGGGCGAGTTGTTGCTCCAGGTCTTCGAGAGCGGTGGTGGTGTCGGGCCAGGGTTCGTGGCCGCGCAGGCCGGTGGCGGTGACCAGGGCGATGAGGGTGTCGGGGAAGGCGCCGGTGACGGCGGAGCTGATGCGGAAGGCGGTCATGAGCATGGTCCTCCTCTCGTGCGTGGGTCGGCGGCCGGCCTCAGGGCTTCCAGGGACCGATGCGGTCAAGGCGGCGCAGCTGCTGGCGTGCGGCGGGCACGTCCAGACCCTGGCCCCGCTCGGTGAGTTGGCCGGCGACGGAGGTGCGGTGCTCGACGGGTTTGTGGTCGTCGTACTTGAACTTGGCCCGTACCTCGGTGACTTCCAGGCGCAGTCCGCGGATGCCGGGGAGCATCCGCCCGTAGGGCGGCTGGTCTACGTCGATGGGAGCGTGGTCGCCGTCGGGCTGGAAGTGGGCCATCTGGCGGCGCAGCAGGTCGGCCTTGGCCTCGGGGGCGTCGACGATGTGGGCGCGGCAGGTGAACTGGACGGCCGCGTAGTAGCTGGTGGGCACGCCGTCGGTGGGCGGGATATCGGGCTTGGCGCGCCAGGGTCCGGGGACGAAGGCGTAGTCGCCGATGACGGTGAAGGTGACGTGCGGGTCGTGCTCGATCGCCTTCCAGACCGGGTTGGGCCGGGCGAGGTGGACCAGCAGTTGGCCGTTGTCGGTGGTGAAGTGGGTGGGGACGACGATGGGCGCCTGGCCGGGCAGGCCGTTGACGCTGAGCTGGCCGAAGTCGTGGCCGTCGGCGATCCAGGTCTGCCATTCGGCAGCGTCCAGGCCGGCATCCCAGGGCTGGATGAACATGCGATTCTCCTTGGCGGCGGTAGGGCGGACGGTGCGGCGGTTCAGGTGAGGGCGAGGAGGCTGACCGCGACGGCGGCGGTGCCCAGGCCGACGAGTTGGCCGCGGTGGATGCGTTCGGCGAGCACGCCGCGGGCGAGCAGCACCGTGCCGGCCGGATACAGGGCGGTGATCACGGCGACGACTGTGAGGTCCCCGCTGCGGGCGGCGAGCAGGAACAGCAGGTTCGCCAGCGAGTCCAGCACGCCCGCGGCCGCGGAGATCGCGTAGGCGGGCTTCTCCGGGCCCAGCCGACGGTGCATCACCGCGGCCGCGGCCAGGGTGACGGCCGAGGAGACCGCTCTGCCGATGATCAGAGAGGCCACGCCACTGTCGGAGGGCGCCTGGTGCAGGAAGACGAGCTGAAGGGCGATGGCGGCACCCGCGCCGAAGGCCAGCAGCAGCGCCGTCCGCGACGGACGTGACGAGCGGGCTCCGTGCCCGGCGCTCACCATGACCACCGCCACCAGTGCCAGCGGCAGACCCGCAAGTCCCGCCATGCCCAGGCGCTCGCCCTGGAGCAGCCCGACCGCGACCGGCAGTGTGGCGGACACCAGTGCGGTGATGGGCGAGAGCACGTTCATCGGGCCGATCGCGAGGGTCTGGTACAGCAGGGCGAACGCGGCGGCGGACGCGACCCCGGAGGCTGCGCCCCACCCGACGCTTGCCCAGGTGAACGAGGCGCCCAGGACCGGCCACAGCAGCAGCTCGACGGCGAGACTGGCCGGCGCCGCGACCAGCACGGTGCGCAGCACATGCGCCTTACGGGCACCGAGGCCTCCGAGGAAATCGGCGCATCCGTAGGCGAGAGAGCTGCCCAGGGCCAGCAGCAGAGCGAGCACGGCACTTCCCTAACTTTCACAATGGAACGACCCGACCGTACAATGAAACGACCGCGTGCTGTCAACCAAATGACCGCACGGTCCATTCCAGTGCTCCGCTCGTCAGGACGGTGATCAAGTGCCCGAGGCAGAAGCAGCCCTGCGCACGCTCGCGCACAACGTCAGGGCCGCACGCACGCGCGCGGGCCTGTCCCTGGACGAGCTGGGCCGCCGCGCCAAGGTCAGCAAGGGTGCCCTCGTCGGGCTGGAGAAAGCCCAGGGCAACCCGAACTTCGCCACCCTGGTCCGCCTTGCCGACACCCTAGGCATCTCGGTGTCCGCACTGATGGAAGGGCCGGCCGAAGGCCGCGTCCGAGTGGTGTCCGCCGATGCCGTCACGCCCCTGTGGGCGGGGGAGCAGGGCAGCGAGGCCCGGCTCATGCTGACCACCTCGGGACCGGCTCCGGTCGAGGTCTGGCGCTGGAGACTGGAGCCCGGAGAGGAATACCCCAGCCACCCCCACCAGGCCGGCGTCGTGGAAACCGTCAGCGTCACATCCGGCCGGATGACGCTGATCGTCGACGGCGCCGAGCATCCCGTCGAAGCCGGACAGACTGCCACCTTCGACGGTGACACCACCCACACCTACCGCGGCTCGGGCACCGAGACCTGCCACCTGATCATGACCGTTCACATCCCGCCCGGCCCCGGCTCCACAGCCTGACCGGCACGGACGCGACAGCTTGGCGGTGCGCGCACTCCGGTGCCGCCGGTAGGAGCCGGTCCTCGGGGGTGACGAATGCCAAGGGTGCGTTCCGGTCGGAGGTGGATCAACCCGTGGTGGCGAGTTCGAGGAGGTGCCGGGCTGTGCCGGCAGGGTCGACGATCTGATGGAGGTGTGAGCCGGGCAGTTGTGCCACACGCCAACCGCGTTGGCGCGCCTCGGCGGCGAAGTCGTGATAGGGAGGGCCGAACAGCAAGTAGGAACAGGGGTGGTCGTCCCAGCCGTCGGGGACCGGGATGTGCTGCTCGTAGTAGGACAGCGGCAGGGTGGGCTGCTCCTCGACGACTGTCCGCCGCACCCCCGGATCAGAGAACATGGGTGCGACATCTGCCTCGTCCCACCAATCGGTCCAGCGCGGCAGCCTGCCGTTCACAGCCATCGGACGGAGGTACTCCAGCAACTCGGCTGAGGCGACAGGGGTTGGTCCGATGCGGGCCGGCAGCGCGGCATCGACGAAGATCGAGTTGGTCACCGGGTGGTCGAGGCCCGAGCGAATCGAGGGGAGAAGCAAGCCTGCGTTGCTGTGTGCCACCAATGTGACGGGGCTGTCGGTCGAGACGTGCCGGAGGTCATCGCGGACCGCACTGATGATGCGGGGCCAGAAGGGCGGAGCGCCGGCGCCTACGCGCAGCAGGGATGGCACCCGTACCTGGTAACCCGCCGCTGTCAGGTGTTCGGCCACTGGGTGCCAGGTCGAGGGACCTACAGACGGACTGTGCACGAGAACGAAGATCGGCTGCATGCGACGATCCTGTCGGCCATGCCATGGCAGGCGCGACAGTCTTGGCCAACAGCAGAACGCTCCGCCGCGCCCTCCGGCACCGTCACGCCTGCGCAGGGCGGAAAGCTCGGCGAGCGCATCCGTAAAGTCGCCGCGTCGCAGTCCGGTGTTTCCCGCCTCCTGAAGCCGAGCCATACAAAGTCCTTTGCCGCCCCCTATCGGTTTCTGTATGGGAGCGGGAGGGGAAGTCCGGCGCAGGTCTCTCGCAGCGATGAGGAATTGACGTGACCTGCATCACACGAGGGCTGGTTCTCGCTTTGCCTCACCCTGCTACCGTGATCTGAAGCGGCTGGTCAGAGGCGCTCTTCGGGTTGCGTTGCGGATTCCTGGAGCAGCACCGGCCGACGCGCAGACGGCATATCAAGGCGTCCGACACCTATTGCTCTGCGTCAAACGGTCATGCGAGTCTTCCCGGCAATTCGACGCCACAGGCTGTTTCGGGCCCGGATCGTTGCTCGATGAATGAGAACTTCCGACTACTTGCAATCCCGCAACGGCCATATTGCGCACTGTCAATGGCAGCCCGCAACCTCAACCAGCCGACTACACACCAAGGCGGATGACCATGTGCAACCTGTGCGGTCCTGAATCTCCTGCCGGTGCCGGAAACGGGGTCGCTCGGCGCTCCGTGCTGACCGCCCTCGGTATCTCTCCGGTGGTCCTCAGCCTCCCCGGCGCAACAGCGGCGGCGGCGGAAGCCCGTACCGAGCCCTCAGGCCGGGGACCCGGCAAGGGCTCGCCGAGTGCGCTCGAACTGGTGCTGCTGGGCACCAAGGCGGGCCCTCCGGTGGACCCGCTGCGGGCTGGGATCTCCACCGCGCTCGTCGTCGACGGCGCGACGTACGTGATCGACTGCGGGCGCTCGGCCGCCACCCAGTACGTGCGGTCCGGCCTCACGCTGGCGTCCCTGAGCGGCATTTTCATCACGCATCTCCACGCCGACCACGTCGCGGACTACTACAACTTCTTCCTGCTCGGGGGCAGTGTCCCCAACCAGGAGCACGACAACCTCACCCGCCCCGTCCCCGTCTACGGTCCCGGACCGGCCGGCGGGCTCCCGCCGAAGTTCGGTGGCGGACAGGCACCGACGGTCAACCCGGACAGCCCGACGCCGGGCCTGAAGGCACTGACCGACGACTGCCACGCGGCGTACGCCTACAGCACGAACGTCTTCCTGCGTGACATGGGCATCCAGGACATCCGGGCCCTTGCCGATGTGCACGAGATCGAGCTTCCCAGGGTCGGTGCCACTTACGAGAACACCGCGCCCGCGATGAAGCCGTTCGTAGTGATGGAGGACGACCGCGTCAAGGTCTCCGCGATCCTGGTGCCGCACGGACCGGTGTTCCCCTCCTTCGCCTTCCGCTTCGACACCGACCACGGCTCGGTCACGTTCTCCGGCGACACGACGTACAGCGACAATCTGATCGCCCTGGCCAAGGGCTCGGACGTGCTGGTCCACGAGGCGATCAGCGTCGAGGGGCTCGACGCCCCGGCGGTCTTCGTCGACCACTTGCTGCAATCCCACGTCGAGGTCCAGAAGGTCGGTCCGATCGCACAGCGGGCCGAGGTCGACATGCTCGTGCTCTCGCACATCTCCGAGGTCGCCCACAACCCGATCGACGTCCGGAAGTGGAAGAAGTGGGCACAGCGGGGGTACGGCGGCAAGGTGATCGTCGGCGAGGACCTTCAGCGGATCAAGCTGGCCTGACCCGGACGCGAGGATCTGCGTGGCGCCGACCTCCGCGCGGTGGATCCGACCGGCGCGTGAATCGGTCAGGTGGCCCGGCCCGGCGCGACCGCTGATCGGGCGCACCGGGCCGGGCGGCACAGGGGCTCAGGTGATCGGGGTGGACACCGTGCCGATACCGTCGATGGTCACCTCGACCAGGTCCCCGGGCCTCAGATACCTCTGCGGCGTGCGAGCCCTTCCCACTCCACCGGGGGTGCCGGTGAGAATCAGGTCTCCGGGGTGCAGCGGCACCATGGTCGACACGTACGCGACCAAGTGAGCTGGAGTGAACAACAGGTCCGCGATCCTGTGCTCCTGGACCGGGGTGCCATTGAGCGTGGTGCGGAGAACGGCGGTCGCGGGATCGAACTCGTCGGGCGTGGTCAGGACCGGGCCGACCGGAGTGGAACGAGCCCAGATCTTGCCCTGCAGCCACTCCGTCGTGCGGTACTGCCACCCCCGCATGGAGATGTCGTTGGCTACCGTGAAGCCGGCGATGTACTGGCCCGCCTCGTCCTCACGTACCTTGTACGCGGTCCGTCCGATGACGACGGCGAGTTCTCCCTCCCAGTCCATCTCCGGATCCTCCGCCACGGCCGACACCGCATCAACGGGGCCGGTCAAGGTGTCGGCGAACTTCGCGAAGAGGGTGGGATGGGCCGGGAGTTCCCGGCCCATCTCCTGAATGTGGCTCGTGTAGTTGAGGCCGGCGCACAGCACCTTCGACGGACGCGGTACGACGGTCCGTACATCGACGTCGTCCCTGCGGTGCCGGCGCCCGGTGGCGTTTCTCGCGATCCGCTGCCAGTTCTCGTCCGCCAGCAGGGAACCGACGTCGGCATGACCGGGGAGTTCGGTGAACTCATCACCGTCCAGGCGAGCTGCGCATGTCCCCTGGCGGGTGCGCACGGTTGCCAGTCTCACTTCATTCCTTTCCTGTTGCGCCGACGCCTTGCTCGCGCCGGAACTCGCGCTCGGGCCGATGCCTCAGACGCCGACGGCCGCCGGCTCGGGAACCACCAGATCGAAGAACCCCCAGTGCGAGCCGGCGGGCAGTGTGCCTGACAGCATCCGGCCGCACTTCTGCGTCACTATGTGCGAGGAGCCCCGATGCTGGCTTCCGGCATGGCTGTCGCGGAAGAATCGCTGCAACGTGCCGTTCCGCATGACCTGCGCGCCCGCGAAACGGTGCACGAGCTGACTGATCTCCAGCGCGGTCCGGGTGGCCAGGCTGCACGCGAGGCGCGACATCGTCTCCTGCTCGTCGTTCAGCTGAGCTCCCGTCGCGAGCGTCGACTCGTTGTCGCGCCAGGTCTCACGCAGCAGGGCCATCGTGCCCCGGACATGCGAGAAGTGCCGTGCGAACTCCGCGAAGAACTCGTCACTGGTGACCGGGGAGCCCTCGGAAGGGTCCTTGCGCCGGGTCAGGTCGCGCAGCTCGTCGAGCATGCGCCGCCCGACGCCCTGGGACCAGGCCGCCTGGTGCAGGCCGGCCAGCAGAGCAGGGCTCACCCGGCTCATGCAGCCGCCTCGTCGGGCGTTCTCCGGGCCGATGCCGAAGACGTACTTGTCCTCGACGAGCACGTCCTCGGCCCGGTAGTCGAGGCTCGCGGTCGCGCGCAGCCCCAGCATGTCCCAGTTGTCACTGATCCGCATGGCCGAACGGGGAACAAGGCAGACCAGCCGCTCTCCCGTGCCTTTGACCGTCACCGCCAGATTGAGGTGGGTGGCCATGGACACCCCTGGGGCGAACTTCCAGACACCGCTCACCCGATAGCCGCCGTTTTCCCGTACGGCCCGGCCGGTGAAGGCGGTCGACTGTCCCGTCACCAGCGGGTACGTGCCGTGGGCGAAGAGCTCACCGACCGCCTCGTCACTCAAGTAGGTGGCCGCTGTCGCCGTTTCACTCGTCAGGGCGCGCACCAGCCATCCCAGCGAGGCGTCGGCGTGGGACAGCTTCTCGATCACGTGCAGGATCTGCAGGGGGGAAGCCTCCAGGCCGCCGAGTTCGGCCGGCACCATCAGCTTGAAGACGCCGCTGTCGCGAAGTGCGTCCTGCACCACCGGTGTCGGCCGCCGCAGACGCTCGCTGTCCTCGGCCTCGCTCTGCAGGAGTGGGTAGATGTCCGTCAACTCCGCGAGCAGCCTGTTCGTTTCCTCGTTCACCTGCGTATCGACCATCATCGTCGGCCTCTCTCGGACTGTGCGCCCTCACCGGCGCTGCGCTCGGCGTCTTCGGCCAGAGCGCCCCACTGGCCGCGGTAGAAGAGCAGGGGCCGGGTGTCGTCCTGCTGGCCGTAGGACAGCACACGCCCGAGCACGAGGACGTGGTCGCCGCCGTCGTACCCCGCCCACGGCGTGCACTGGAAGTACGCCAGCGAGCCGTTGATCCGTGGCGCCACGTCGTCGCCGACCCATTCGATGCGATGGGTGTCCTGCGGCTTGCCCGCGAACTGCAGCGCGGTGGCGAGTTGGTCGTCCCCGAGAACGTTGACCGCGAAGGGCCGCTCGAGCAGGTAGGTCAGTGCGCGCGAGGTCCGCTGCATGGAGACGAGCACCAGGGGTGGGTCCAGGGACACCGAAGTGAAGGAGTTCACGGTGATCCCGTAGTAGCTGTCGCCGGACCGATAGGTGAGGACGACGACTCCGGTGGCGAAGTTTCCCAGCGTGTTGCGCAACTGACGAGGATCGGCGAGCGATGGTACCGCCGCGCTGGACGCCAGGGTCCTGGCGTCAGCGGCTTTCTCATAGATCTCCGAGTCCCACATGATCTCGGTCATCCCGAGGCCTCCTGGATGAATCGTGGGTCCGGTCCTGGGACAGGACCGGGGGTGAGGGACCGGCAGCCACGTGCCGTGGGCCGTGGCTGCCGGCCGGGGGTCAATGGGCCTCTTCCAGAGCTTCCTCGCCCGCGACGAACGTGGTGCCGGTGCCCTCGGGCAGCCAGTTCCGCAGCACCGGGTACACGGCGAGCGCCAGCACGAAGGACACCAGGAAGCCGAGGGCGAAGACGTCGGTGGCCATCAGGATCAGGCCGACCGCGGCGGACAGGACCAGCGTGACGACTCCGGCCCAGTTCCACTTCTCGACTCGGTGGGTGGCGCTGTCGAACCGCGCCCGGCGCACCAGGTAGTAGTCCGCGATCATCACGCCGCACATGCCGAGCGTCATGGCGCCCAGGTACGCCAGGTACTGGGTGAACTTCTCCAGGATTCCGGCGGCGATCATCACCAGGGCGATGATGTTGCCGACGACCACCATTGCCGCCCGGCCCGGCTTCCTGCCGGTGAGGGAGTCGATCAGGTTGACCAGCGAGAGCGATCCGGAGTAGGCGTTGATCGCCTGGGCCTTGGCCTGGGCCGCGTAGATGGTGACGAAGCCCATCCAGCCCGCGAAGATGACGAAGAAGGCACCCGTGTTCTGCATGACGAACGTGTTGCCCGCGACAGCGGCCGCCTCCGGGCTCATGCCCTTGTTGCGGGCCATCAGGTAGCCGATGACCTGGGGCATGCCGCCGATCACGACGAGGGAGCCCAGGACGGTCATGACGATGTTCTGGGTGACCGGGCCGGCCACGGCCAGGACCGTCACGTCGCGCCGCGTGCGGCAGTAACGCGCGAAGTCCGTCGTGACCAGAGCGATGGTTCCCGCCGTGGCGCCCATGACCGAGACCGCGGACTCGAATCGCGGCCACACGCCTCCGGGGACGACTCCCGCATAGGTGAACACGTCCATGGGGTTGGCGCGTTGGATCACATAGATGTCCACGATCATGTAGATCGTGACGAGCAGCGTGACGGCGATCAGGACGCCGGTGGCTCGCAGGGCGAGCTTGATGCCGAAGATGGCGAGCCCGATCCACAGCAGCGTCATGCAGCCGTAGATCAGGATGCGCCATCCCCACGAATCGGGCAGGCCGAACATCAACAGCGTGCCCTGGTACAGGAGGGCGGCCTCGACGGCGAGGAAGCCGAGAATCATGAACGCGAAGACGATCGAGCCGATCGCCGAGCCCTTGAAGCCGAATCCGAAGAACCGGGAAGTGATGGTGCTCGACATACCGGTTTCGAAGGCCATCCGCCCCAGGGCCTTGCCGAGGCCCACCGCGAAGGCCGCGACGAGGACACCGACGATCAGGCCCACGGTGAAACCGGCGAGCACGACGGTGAAGCCGGCGATGGCGAAGACGACGAGGGCGGTGGCGACGCTGACCGGGCTGAGGGCGAGTTGGTAGCCGCTCCTGCGCTCTGCCAACGGCACGCTGACCAGGGCATGGTCTTCCGCCGCAGCCGCCAGTGTCGAATCAGTCGGTCTGGGATTCCTGGTGTAAGAAGACACAGTGGTTCCTGTCCTTGTGAGAAATGTGGCGCCTGCGGCGGAATTTCCATGGCCGGACCCGCCCGATGTCGCCGCGAGGATCAGTCCGCGCTGCAACCCGCTACGGCGATGGCCTCGATTTCGAGGAGAATCTCCGGCTTGGCGAGGGCAGAGACCTCGACCAGCGTGCAGGCAGGGAAGTCGCCGGAGAAGAATTCCTGACGGGCCTTCCACACCTCGGCGTTGTCACTGATGTCCGTGACGTAGATGGTCATTTTGACGATGTCGTCCATGACCGCGCCCGCCGCCTCGACCAGGTCCTTGATCTTCTGGAAGACGACCGTGGCCTGTTCGTAGGAGGTCTCGCCGAGGACAGTCTCCCTGTCCTGCCCTCGGGCGGTCATTCCGGAGACCATGATGAGCTCGTCGATCCTCAGGCAGTTCGACCACATCTTGTCCGCCGGCTCCCGCACGGCGGCGGAGTAGATACGCTGCTTTTTCATCGCTGTTGTCCTCAGAGGTCGATGCGGTTGTCCCACGCGGACGTTCCGCCCCAGTTCACGCACACGCTCTGGCGGCGCATGAATCCCTTCCAGGCATCCGAACCGGCCGTACGACCACCGCCGGTTTCCTTTTCGCCGCCGAAGGCGGAACCGACATCGGCACCCGTCGTGCCCATGTTGACGCGCACGATTCCGCAGTCACTGCCCCGAGCCGACAGGAACGTTTCGATGTTGGCCAGGTTCGTGCTGTGCATGCCCGAGGCGAGACCCTGGGCGACGCCGTTGTGGATCTCGATGGCCTCCTCGAGATCGTCGTAGGTCAGCACGGAGACGATGGGCACGAAGGTCTCCGACTGGGCGATCTCGAAGTGCGGTTCGACACCTGTGACGATGGTCGGCTCGACGTACAGACCCGGGCGGTCGATCACGTTGCCGCCGTACGCCACGGTGGCGCCTTGGTGTTCGGCACCGGCGAGGACCTTCTTGTAGTCCTCCACCGCATGCTGGTCGATCAGCGGGCCGACCACGGTGTCCGGGTCGCGCGGGTCACCGATGGTGATCTGGTCGAAGGCCTTCTTCAGCAGCTCGACCAGCTCGTCCGCGATGCTCGCGTGGGCGATGACACGGCGGGTGCTCGTGCAGCGCTGACCGGTCGTGCCGACCACGCCGAACGTCAGTGCCCTGGCGGCGAGTTCCAGGTCGGCGGTTTCATCGACGATGCAGCCGTTGTTGCCTGAGCACTCCAGCTGGTACCGGCGGCCCAGTGTCGAGCCGACGATCTCGGCGACCTTGCGCCCCACCGTCGTGGAACCGGTGAACGAGATCATGGCGATACGCGTGTCGGAGACCATCTTCTCGGCGACGGCGTTGTCGTCGGGGATGAATAGGGAGAACACGCCCTCGCAACCCATCTCCGCCGCAGCCTTGTTGACGAGCTTCTGCACGGCGATGGCGGTCAACGGCACCTTGGGGCTCGGCTTCCAGATCACCGTGTTGCCGGCGATCGCGGAGAGGAACCCGTTCTGCGCCCAGACGGCGGCCGGGAAGTTGTACGCGCTGATCAGCCCGACGACGCCCAGCGGCAGCCACTGGTCGTACATGCGGTGCTCGGCACGCTGGGACTGCTGGGTGAAGCCGTACATCATCCGCGCCTGGCCGGCGGCCAGCGTCGACATGTCGATCGCCTCGCGGAGCTCGCCCTTGGCCTCCATCGTCGACTTGCCGGTGTCCAGCGAGACGACAGCGGCCAGGCCTTCCAGATTCTCCTCGATCAACTGGCCGATCCGGCGCACGAATTCACCGCGCCGCGGCGGCGGTACCATCCGCCACTTCTTCTGGGTCTCGACGGCGGCGGCCACGAGCGTCTCGTAGTCCTGTCCGTCCGAGGCCGCGATCCGGCCCACGACCTCGCCGTCGGCGGGACACTGCGCCTCGATGACCGGGCGGCCCTCGACGGTTCCCCAGCCGAGTGCGTCCGCGTAGGTGCCGGAATGCACCTGGTCCAGGCCGTATTCAGCCAGCACCTTGTCGGCGTCGAACAGAGTCTTGGTGGTTTCGCTCATCATCGCTTTCCATCAACGTCGCGAGTTCGGCAGGAATACGTCGGACGGTTCTGCACCTCACCCCTTGGCAAGGAAGTCGCCGATCGTTTCGTCCGTGTGGTATTCGGGCTTCTCGTAGTAGTGCGGGCCGTCGTAGATCTCGATCAGCACGCTGCGCTCGTGCGCCAGAGTCGGACCGTGCGGGTGGTCCTTCGGGTTCATGTAGAACGACCCGGGACGCAGCCGGAGACCGGAGTCGGTGTACTCGTAGTCGCCCTCGAGGCAGTACATGAACTGGTTCGAGGCGTGCGTGTGCTTGGTCGGGATGGTGCCGCCCCGCTGGTACTCGAGGAGGGCGATGCTGGCGCCGGTGTCGGGGTTCTTGTAGAGGAAGTACTGACGGAACCCGTAGTCGGGATAGTCGATCCAGTCCTCGTCCTTGAGGTCGGCGGCATGGATCAGCACCTCGAGCGACTTCATGGTCGCGGGGTTGATGTCCACTGTTCACTCCAATCCGGGGCGGCCTGCGGCCACCCACGCGTCGTATTCCTGGCGGCTTTCGGGTGTGGCGGGAAACAGTCCGAAGAGGGACCGGCCCCGCTCGAGTTCACGAGCCGCGAACTCCTCGTACGCGGCGGCGTCGGCGGCTTCCGCGGCGATCCCCGGGGCCAGTTCACGGGGAATGACCACGACGCCGTCGCCGTCGCCGAGCAGCACATCGCCGGGGTAGACCGCCACTCCGCCGCACCCGACGGGTTCGTCGAGCGCGACCGGATGCAGGGCGATGGGGGTCGCTCGGGGCGCGTTGTCCCGCTGGTAGCACGGCAGGCCCGTCCCCCTGATGGCCTCCGAGTCCCGGTAGCCGCCGTTGGTGACCACGCCGGACACACCGCGGTGCTTCAGCCGCGCCGCCATCATGTCGCCCATGGACGCGGCAGCCGTGCAGCCGAACGCGTCGATCACGAGCACCGCGCCGGGCGGGCACTCCTCGATCGCCCGACGGTGCAGGTTGTCGCTGCTCGAGTAGGTGGCGAGGGTGTCGAGATCCTCGCGTGCGGGGATGAAGCGCAGGGTGTAGGCCGGGCCCACCAGCGGCTGCTGGCCGGCCGCCAGCGGCCGCACCCCGGCCATGATCACGTTCCGCAGGCCGCGCCGGAGCAGCATGTTGGCCACGGTGGCCGAGCCCGCCCGCGTCAGCTGCGCCCGGACCGGTTCGGGCAGTGGTCCGGCGAGGTCCGCGCTCGCTGCGGCGGTCACTGGAAGAACTCCAGCGGCGGGCGGTTCCCCCACTGGGTGGTGTCGCTGGCGGTGCCGTTGAACTTGGTCGGCCGATGGTTGTGGTCGACGATGTCGCCGTCGGTGTAGTGCTCGATGCGGAAGCCGAAGGGGTCCTTCCAGTAGTCGAAGATCTGGCTGCCGAGCAGATGGCGGCCGACTCCGACGTCGAGGGAATATCCCTGCTGGATGAGGTAGTCGTGCGACGACATGACGGCGTCCATGTCGGTGACCTCGAACGCGCTGTGGTGGATTCCGGCCCAGTCCGACTGCAGGACGAGCATGAAGTGGTGGTCCACGAGCTGCTCGCCCAGGTCCAGCCGGACGAAGGTGCCGACGACAGGCCCCTCCTCGCCCGGCGGGACGAAATAGTCGGAGGGGAGGAAGTTGAAGCGTTCGTTGAGCCAGGCCATGGTCTCGTCGTGGTTCTTCACATGAAGCACGAAGTGACCCAGGCGGGCGATGGTGCACGGCGCGACGGGCTGGCGGACGACGGCGTTCACCCGGTTCTTGTCGCGGATGTTGTTCATCGCGAAGGGTTCCCGGTCCGGGATCGGCTCGGCCTTGCGTCGGCCCCGGACCGCCCGGATCTCGAAGCCGTCGGGCGTGGTCATCGCGACCTCGTGGCCGCCGCCGGGCTCCGTCGACTCGCGGACCGGAGAGGACCCCGGCATCGCGGCGAGCTCGACGAGGTCCTCGTAGGTCGCGACCTCGATCGACGCGCCGACGAAGCGCTGTTTGTCGGCCTTGCGGGTCACATGGATGTGATGCTGAGTGCCCGTTCCCCGCATGTACAGGGTCCGGTCGTCGCTGCCCTCGGCCGGCACCATGCCGAACGAGGTCAGGAACTTCTCCATCACCTCGAGATCCGGTGCCTCGTAGGTGACTTGGGCAGCATCAATAGCCGTAGCCACGGGTCCTCCTGGGGTGGGTGAGAGCACGGCGACGAGTACGCTCCGGCGTCGCCGAATGATCGGGGCTCCCTCTCGGCAGGGAGCCGCGCGGGGCCGTCAGCCCTTGAGGATGCTGACGTCGTCGGGATTGCGCAGGTCCGGAACCGTCCAGCCGTCCAGGTCGTACTCGTCCATGGCGCTCTGCGCGAATTCCTTGCAGTAGTCGAGCAGACCGCTGCCCCGTGCGCCGAACAGGTTGGTCTGACGCGTCACGTCGTTGCTGCCGATGTAGTTGATCTCGTACAGCTCGTGACGGGCTCCGAACTCCGTACCGATGGAGTCCCAGAGCATCTTCATGACCTTGACGCGCTCCTCGGCGTCGATGCCCCCCGTACCGCGCAGGTAGGTGTCCAGATAGCCCCGGATCTCCGCGGTCTTGAAGTCGTTGGCGTGGGAGTTGAGGTAGATCAGTCCACTGGCCACGACCTGCTCGATGATGTTCTTGATCTTCGGCATGGCCAGCTGGTTCATCACGCGGTAGGCGCCGGCGAACTGCGGGTCGGGCTGGATCATGCCGCCCTTCCACGGCACCGCGCTCTTCGCCATCGCGTCCGACAGCGCCCAGAAGGTGTTGCGCCAGGCGATGACCTCGCCGAGTTGGGACATGACCCCGTGGAACGAGCCGGCCCCGGTGACATCGAGGGCGCGGGACAGCATGCCGACGAGGAAGTCCATCTTGACGGCGAACCGGGTGCACCCGTGCAGGGAGGCGCGCTCCAGGTAGCCCGAGTGGATGTTGTACTTGTTCGCCTGTTCCAGGTCGTTGTAGATGAACGCGTTCTCCCAGGGGATGAACACGTTGTCGAGGACCAGGATCGCGTCGTTCTCGTCCAGTCGGCTCGACAGCGGGTAGTCGAACGGGCTGCCCAGCACTGACGCGCGGTACTCGTTCGAGGTGCGGCAGAGCAGCTTCACGCCGGGAGCGTTGGTGGGTGTGATGAACACCGGGGAGAAGGCCGGGTCCTGCACGGCGACCTGGCCCACGTGACCGACGAAGGTGTGGTGCGTGAGGGCGGACCCGGTGGCCACCACCTTGGCACCGGTGACGTAGAAGCCGGCGTCGGTCTCCTTGGTGACCCGGATGAACACGTCCTTGCCCGCGTCCGGACCGAGGCCGCGGTCGACCGGCGGGTTCATGATGGCGTGGTTGATGTACCAGGTCTTCTCCTGGGCCTTGCGGTACCAGTTGCGCGCGTTGTCCTCGAACCCCCGGTAGAACTCGGCGTTGGCGCCGAGAGTGCCGAGGAAACAGCCCTTGTAGTCGGGAGAGCGGCCCATCCAGCCCCAGGTGATCCGCTGCCACTCGGCGATGGCGTCGCGGGAGGCCACCTGCTCCTCGACGCTCTTGGGCGCCTGGTAGAAGCGGTGGGTGAAACCTCCCCACTCCGTGGGCGCGGTGAGGATGTCCTTGCGCGCGGGGTCGTGCAGGGCGTCGTACATGCGAGCGATCATGCGAGCGGAGTTGCGGAAGGCGGGGTGTTCGGCGACGTTCTCCACCCGCTCCCCGTAGATCCAGACCTCGCGGCCGTCGTCGAGGCTTTCGAGATATTCATCTCCGGTAAAGGGGAGATACTCGCCGCCGGCAGGGCTCTGTGCCGACTGATTCGCGTTTCCCGCCGTCATTGACCGGCCCCTTCTTGTCGTTCACGGAACCGGGCCGAGCCATCGGTTCGTGCAGCCAAGGCGCGGGCAGCGATCGCACGAGGGGTTTTCTCTCATCGATCCGAAACGGCCCGCACCGTCGAATTGCCGGGAAGACTGACACGGCTACACGGCACGGGCAATAGAAAACGGAAGGGCCCAACGATGCTCGAGTGCGCCGGCCACCGACCTACGGGCCGATCGGCGCTGGAGCCAGAAACTGCCTCTGAGCAGGCGTTTCAAGAGTTGGCGCGGGTTCCGCTGCAGAGCGGACACCGGCTCGTATGTGACGCACGTCACATGGATTCGGTGGTCGATCACAGGGATGTGCTCTTGATTTCACCCTCCCTTTCCATATAGGGCGCTGCAGGGGGGTGCATAGTTCCACGTATGGCTGCTCTCACCTTCCGAGCGCGTGGCGATGCTCGGCAACGGTCCGAGTGGCCTGCAGCCAGCGGTCCATGAGGGGAGTAATCTCTCCTCCGCGCTTCCACAGCAGGGTCGCCTGCATGGACCGGAGCCATTCCGGGGGGTCGAGAAGCGCCACCGAATCACTCGATCCTGCAATGCGCTCGGTCACGAGCGCGACACCCAGCCCGGCGGCAACGAAGGCTACTGCCGTCTGCGGCGTGGAAACCTCGATGACCTCGAAGGAGTCGTCGCCCGACAAGGCTTTCTCCGCGGCGTCCGGCATACCCCAGAACGCGGAAAGCCGGGACGGCAGGATCCACCGGCCCCAGCCCTTGCCATCAGGACGGGATTCCTTGGCGCGATACCTTGGCACAGCGAGCTTGACGTTGATGTCGATAATGGGGCACCAGTCACAGCCCTCAGTGACGAACCTGGCGAATTGCGTGGACCCGAACGGGACGCAGCCCATGTCCAAATCGCCGGACAGAACACCTTGAACAATAAGGTCGGGAGTGACATCAGCCAGCGTGACGCGCGCCTTGGGGGCCTGGTCGAGGAACTCTGCCAGTACGTCCGCGATGATTTCGTTGATGACCATGGGTTCCACGCCGATGTGCAGAGCGCCGATTGCGCCCCCGCCCATCAGCTTCAGCGTCTCCACGACTCGGTTTCGGTCCGCTACCAGACGTTCGCCCCTGGAGAGGAGGTGGAGGCCTGCCTGGGTGGGGTGCACGCCTTTCGCGGTTCGCTCGAGGAGGCTCACTCCGAGCTCCCGCTCCAGCTTCGCGATGGCGTGACTCAGCGGCGGCTGCGTCATGTGCAGATTCTTGGCGGCCTGGGAAACCGAGCCCGCCTCGACGACGGCTCCGAAGTACTCGAGTTGGCGAAAATCCATGCCCTCTAGATGTCACGACTTCTGCGGAATGTCAACAGATCAGCAACCGACTTGGGAAGGCTCTGGTCGGATGAAGTCGTGGGAGCGGCGCTCTTACGATCAGGCCGTGTCCGGCCCGCTACGGCGTGCCGCCGGCTGAAACGGAGCGGGCCGGTCTGGCCGCCGCCGGTACTGAACAGCCGCCCATCCCATTCACCGCTGAACGAATTACGGTGCCGGGCAGAGAAGGAATGGGCACGGCTCAGTGGCGCCGAGCCTCAGCCGGTGAAGCAGGTCCCGCCTGCGGACCCATTTCATGGGTCATCTTGAATGTCGCAGCGGCACGGATCCGCGCTCGCCTTGCACCCCTGAGGGCACACCGTTCACCCGACCCTGGTCGTGCCGTCGGGCGGCACCGGCCATCCGCGGCGGCTTCGTGAGGCGGTAACCGTCTCCATGGCCGTCGGTGAAGCCGGGAGCGGGGGCGCCCGGGAGACGCCCCCGCTCTGCGCCGGACCGGAATGGGTGTGCGGCCTTGTCAGGCCGAGCGGGTGGTCTCCTCGTGCAGCACGGGGTGGGCGAAGGGGAGGCCGGCGGTGTAGCGGGCGAGTTCGTCAGCGGCTGCTGCCGCCATGCGGTGGAGTTCGCCGCCGAGGGAGCCGGCGACGTGCGGGGTGAGGAGGACGTTGGGCAGGTCGTACAACGGGGAGTCGGCGGGCAGGACTTCGGGGGCCGTGACGTCGAGAACCGCGTTGAGGCGGCCGGTGAGGAGTTCGTCGACCAGGGCGTCCTGGTCGACGAGGGAGCCACGGGAGGTGTTCACCAAGGTCGCGTCGTCGCGGAACAGGGCGAGCCGGCGGCGGTCGATGAGGTGCCGGGTGGCGGGGAGTTCGGGAGCGTGGACGGTGACCACGTCGCTGGCCGCGCACAGCTCGTCCAGCTCCACGGAGTGGGCGCCGAGGAGTTCGGCCTCCGTCGCGTCCACGTAGGGGTCGTGCAGGAGCAGGTCGAGGTCGTGCGGGCGGAGGAGTTCCAGGACACGGCGGCCGATGCGGGAGGCGCCGACGACGCCGACCGTACGCCGGTAGTTCCCGACGTGGGGGTAGGCGGTCAGCCAGTCGTGCTCGACGCCGCGCCGGGCGCGGTAGTCGTCCCGTAGGCGCAGCAGTTGCTTGTTGGCGAGGAGGATCATCGCCACGGTGTACTCGGCGACGGGCAGGGCGTTGGCCCAGGCCGCCGAGGTGACCTGGATCCCGCGCCGCCAGCAGGCGTCGGTGATGTGGTGCTTGACCGATCCGGCGGCGTGGATGACGGCTCGCAGCGCGGGCGCCCGGGCGAGGACGTCCTCGTCCAGCGGCGGGCAGCCCCAGCTGCTGACGATGACCTCGGTCTCGCGCAGGGCCGCGGCGGCCCGCGGGTCGTCGAAGTCGTCGACGACGAGGGCCGGGTCGAGGTCGGCGAGCGCGGTGAGCCGGTCCAGGGTGGCGCGGTCGATCAGCCGGCCGGCGAGATCGGCGTGCATGGCCAGCAGGGTGCGCGGACGCCGCCGTCCGGAGGCGGCCGGGTTCGGCGGCGCGGCTGGTGTGGTCGGGGGGTTGGACACTCGGTTCTCCGGTACGGGTGTGGCAGGGGCGGACGTCACTTGACGCTTCCCGCGGTCAGGCCGGCCTTCCAGTGGCGCTGCAGGGCGATGAAGGCGATGACCAGCGGGACGATGCCGAGCAGGGAGCCGGTGACGACCAGCGGGTAGTACTCGGGGAAGGCGTGGGTCTGGGTGTTCCAGCTGTACAGGCCGAGACTGAGGGGGAACAGCCGGTTGTCGGACAGCATCACCAGGGGCAGGAAGAAGTTGTTCCAGATGGCGGTGAACTGGAACAGGAAGACGGTGACGAGTCCGGGCATCACCATCCGCAGCCCCACCGACCAGAAGGTCCGCAGCTCGCCGGCGCCGTCCATGCGGGCGGCCTCCAGCACCTCGCCCGGTACGTATCCGGCGCAGAAGACGCGTGCCAGGTAGACGCCGAAGGGGTTGACGAGGCTGGGGACGAACACGGCCCAGAAGGTGTTGACGACGCCCAACTTGGAGGCCAGCAGGTACATCGGCAGCGCGAGCGCGGTGGTGGGCACCAGCACGCCGAGCAGGACGAGCCCGAACAGCTTCTCCTTGCCGGGGAAGCTGTAGACGTGGAAGGCGTACCCCGCGCAGACGCACACGAGCGCGCACAGCAGGGCGCCGATCCCGGCGTACAGCAGGGAGTTGGCGTACCAGCGGAAGTAGATGCCGTCGCCGGCCGTGGCCAGGGCGTGCAGGTTGGCGCCGAGGTGCCAGGTGGAGGGGGTGAGGGTACGGCCGCCGAGCAGGTCGCCGGTGTTCTTGGCGGCGGCGGTGAGCAGCCAGGCGAGCGGCAGCAGGGTGTACGCGGTGGCCAGTACCAGGGCGCCGTTCACGGCGGTCTTGGACAGCGACCAGGGGCGGCCCTTCACGCGTGCGGTGCCGGGCTGTGCGGTGGCGGTGGTCATGCGGCGGCCTCCGTGGCGGGCTGGGGCCGGTCCTCGCCCCGGGCGCGGGTGGCCCGGGTGACGACGAAGGAGAGAGCGGCGGCGGCCAGCGCCAGCAGGACCGAGGAGGCGGCGGCCAGGCCGTAGTCGTGCCGCTCGAAGGCCGCGGTGTAGGCGTACATGTTGGGGGACCAGGTGGAGACGACGCTGGGGGTGGTGCCGTGCAGGATCATCGGCTCGGTGAACAGCTGCAGGGAGCCGATGACGGTGAACAGGCCGACGACCGCGAGCGAGGAACGGATCAGCGGGATCTTGACGCTGAGCGCCGTGCGCAGCGGCCCGGCACCGTCGACCACGGCGGCCTCCAGGACCTCGCGCGGGATGGCCTGCAACGCGGCGAAGAAGATCACCATGTTGTAGCCGGTCCACTCCCACACCGCCATGTTGACGACGGCCGGCAGGGGATGGCCCAGCAGGTCGGCGCGGGCGCCGAGCGAGTTCAGGGCGCCGATCACCGGGCTGATGCCGGGCGTGTAGAGGTAGATCCAGACCAGGGTGGCGATGGTGCCCGGCACCGCGTGCGGCAGGAACAGGGCGAGCTGGAAGAACCGGCGGGCCTTGACCAGGGCGGAGTCCAGCAGCAGGGCCAGCACCAGCGCCAGGATCATCATCAGCGGGATGTAGAGCAGGCAGTACTGCGCCAGGTTGAGGAAGCCGCCGCGGAAGGCCGCGTCGCCCAGTGCCCGGGTGTAGTTCCCGAGTCCCGTGAAGACGGTCTCGCTGCCGCCGAAGCCGAGGCCGGAGCGGTGCTCGGCGTAGAGGCTGAGGTAGACGGCGTAGCCGACCGGCACCAGCGTGGCCCCGGTGAAGAGCACGAAGAACGGAGCGAGCAGCACGGCGGGCGCCGCGTACCGCCGCCGCCGGACGGCAGCGGTACGCGAGGGCGCGGCGGAGGCCGTGCGGTTGTGCGTGGGAGCGGTTGGGGTCACGGTGCGGAGACCTTCAGACCGCGGTTCTTCAGCTCGGCGACGGTGTCCTTCTGCGCGGTCGCGAGGGCCTGGGCGATGGTGCCGGAACCGGAGGAGAGCTTGCCGAAGGAGTCCTTCAGGGAGTTGTTGGTGACGCCCATCGCCGGACCCCAGGTCCACTTCTGCTCGATGGACTCGGCGGCGCTCTTGTAGACACCGTAGATGTCCTGCCCGCCGTAGAAGTCGGCCTTGAACGCCTTCGCGGCCACCGGCACCAGCGCGGGGTCGGCCGGGAAGGCGGAGGAGTCACCGGAGGAGATCCGGGCCTGGATGCCCTCGGCGGTGGTGGTGGCCCAGGTGGCGAATTCGACGGCGGCCTCCGCCTTCTTGCTGTCCTTGGAGACGGCGAAGGTGGTGCCGCCGAGCATGCCGCTCGCGGGGGTGCCGTTCCAGGACGGCAGCGGGGCGACGGCCCACTTTCCGGCCTGGTCCTTCGGAAGGGTGCCCTTCAGCACGCCGCCGCCCCAGGACGCCCCCAGGTAGCCGGCCGTCTGGCCCTTCTGCAGCGAGGCGGTCCACTGCTGGCTGAACGAGGGCTCGACGCGGACCAGGTCGTCGTTGATCATCTTCTGCCAGTAGTCGGCGACCTTCTTCGTCTCGGGCGCCTCCAGGCTCACCTGCCAGGTGTCCCCGGCGGTGCCGAACCACTGGGCGCCCGCCTGCCAGGCCATCGCCTCGAAGGTGGTCGGGTCGTCGGGGAAGAACGTGGCGATACGGCTGCCGGGCTGGGCCTTCTTCAGCTTCTCGGCGGCCGTGCGGAACTCGTCCCAGGTCGTGGGCGCTTTGATGCCCGCCTTGTCGAACAGGTCCTTGCGGTAGTAGAAGGCCTGCGGGGCCGCGTCCAGCGGCAGCGCGTACGTGGCACCGCCGAGAGTGGTCAGCTGCACCGCCTGCGGCAGGTACTTCGCCTTCAGGTCGGCGCCGACGTACTTGCCGATGTCCTGGACGGCCCCCTGGCTGACGAAGTCCGGCAGCTGCGGGTACTCGACGTTGAACACGTCGGGGGCGTTGTGGGCCTTGACCGCGTTGGAGAGTTTCGCATAGCCGCCGGCCGCGCCGGAGGGGATCTCCTCGTAGCTGACGTGCACGTCCTTGTGGGAGGCGTTGAAAGCGTCCACCACCTGTTGGGTGCCCTTCGCCCAACCCCAGAACGTGATGTCGACGGGCTTGCCCGAGCCGGACGACGGGCTGTTGTCGTCGCTGCCGCAGGCGGCGAGGAGGGTGGCGGACAGCGCGGCGGCGGTGAGCGCGGCGGCGGCGCGGAGGGCTGTGCGACTGCGGGTGGGGGCAGCGGACATGGCTCGGCTCCTGGGAGACGGGACGGGTGGAGTGTGCCCGGTGCGGAGCCGGCGGCGGGAAGCCGGCCGGGCTCCGGGGCCGTCGGGCCCGGGTACCGCACATCTTGGGAACGCTTCAGATCGAAGTCAATACCTTTCGATCGAACGATCTCATATGATCAGGAGGTAAGGGAGGTGCTCAGCGCGGATGTTCTGCGGATTCGTGACGCCGGCAGGCTGCGGAAGCCCCGTGTTCAGATCATTCGATCGATTGCATTGACGATCGATCGGTCGACTTCTAGATTCGGGACCCCGAGCAAGGAGCCTCGCCATGCCGCGCACGTCCCTCCCACCCGAGGACCGCTCGCTCAGCCCGTACACGGGCTGGACCCGCGCCCACTGGGAGGCCGTGGCGGACGGGCTGCTCACCGCGGCGCTGCGGCACGCCGGGCCCGGCCACGCGCTGATCGCGCTGCCCGGCCCGCGCCCGAGCTGGTCCGGCCCGCGCTCGGACGCGCTGGAGGGCCACGCCCGCACCTTCCTGCTGGCCGCCCTCCGCGTCGCGGGCGCCGGCGGGCAGGATCCCCTGCGACTGCTCGACCGGTACGCCGAGGGGCTGGCCGCGGGAACGCGGTGCCCCACGGGGGAAAGGGAGCTGACCGGTCGCGACCCGGTCGCCTGGCCGGCTGTCACCGACCGGGGACAGGCCATGGTGGAGGCGGCCTCCGTCGCGCTCGCCCTCCGTCTGACCCGGCCCTGGCTGTGGGACCGCCTCCCCGCACGGACCCGCACCCGCGCCGCCGACTGGCTCGCGGGCGCACTGCGCCACACCCCCGTCGACAACAACTGGTGGCTCTTCCAGGTCACCGTCGGAGGCTTCCTCGCCGAGACCGGCCACCACACCGAGGCCGCCGAACGCGCCGTCGCCCAGGGCCTGTCCAGGATCGAGCAGTGGTACCTGGGCGAGGGCTGGTACACCGACGGACGGCCGCGCGCCTTCGACCACTACAACGGGTGGGCCTTCCACCTCTACCCCGTCCTGCACGCCCACCTGGCGGACGACAGACGGCTGCTCGACCGCTACGGCACCCGGCTCGCCGCCCACCTCGGGCAGTACGCGCACACCTTCGGCGGCGACGGCGCCCCGCTGCACCAGGGCCGTTCGCTCATCTACCGGTTCGCCTCCGCCGCCGCACCATGGGCCGGCGCCCTGACCGGCCACACCCCGCTGAGTCCGGGCACCACACGACGGCTGGCCTCCGGCACCCTGCGCCACTTCCTCGACCACGGCGCCGTGGACGACGACGGCCTGCTCACTCTCGGCTGGTTCGGTTCCTGCCCTCCGCTGGTGCAGTCGTACTCGGGCCCCGCCTCGCCGTACTGGGCGAGCAAGGGGTTCCTCGGCCTGCTGCTGCCGCCCGGCCACCCCGTGTGGACGGCCGTGGAGGAACCCGCACCGGCCGAGCGCGGCGACGCCGTGGTCCCGGTGCGCGGAGCGGGCTGGCTGATCCAGTCCACGGCCGCCGACGGACTCGTACGCGTGCACAACCACGGCAGCGACAACCAGCCGGCCGACGAGGTCCTGCCGGACGACCCGCTGTACGCGCGCCTGGCGTACTCCACCGCCACCGGGCCGGCCTTCGAGGGCACCGCCGACAACCACTTCGCGCTGCTGGACGGCGGCGAGGCGAGCGAGCGCGGCCCGATCGTCCCGCTCGGCACGGGACCCGGCTGGGCGGCCTCCGCCCACCGGCCCCGCGTCGGAGGTGCCGAACTGCCGGGCGTCGGCGTCACCTCCCTGGTGCTCGCCGCCGGAGCCGAGGAGGTCCACGCGCACCTGGTCACCGGCGCCGCCGGCGGGACCGGGGTACGGCACACGGGATGGGCCGTGGCCGGGAACGCGGTGGAGACGGCTGTGACCGGAGACGGAGCACGGGTACGGGTCACCGGGTCCACGCTGGTCTCCGAGGCCGTCGCCCTGCACGGCCTGGACACCGCCACGACCGAGCCCGTGCCTGCGGGCACCGCGTTCGGGCCCGCGGCGGCGGTCCCGGTGCTGACCGGCACGGTCACGGGGGAGGAGTGCCTGTTCGTCTCGGCGGTGCGGCTGAGCGGAGCCGGGACCGCGCCGCCGGCCGCGCGGGTCGTGGTGGAGGGCGCCCCGACGGGGCACCGGCTGCGCGTCCACTGGCCGGACGGCAGCCGCCGCGAGGCCCTCATCCGCGCGGACGAGGTGACCGTCGCCTCGGACGAGGACTGATCAAATTGCTGAGCAATAGATCAGTAATGTATCGAACGCTAGACTCGTGGTGAGTCAGATCAGGGAGAAGGGGACCGTCATGTCGATCGCGGCAGACGAGCGCCGGACGCGGATCCTGGAGATCGTGCGCAAGCTCGGCACGGTCCGGGTGACAGACCTCGCGGCCCGTCTGGACCTCCCGGCGGTCACCGTGCGCCGGGATGTGGCGACCCTCGCCGAGACAGGCCTGTTGCGCCGCTCGCACGGCTCGGTCTCGGTCCCGGACGAGCGGGCAGGTGCCGAGGCCGACGCCCGCACCCTCGGCCTGATCGTGCCCACGGTGAGCCGCACCGTCAGCCAGTACTTCGACGAAGTGATCGCCGGGGCGCGCGCCGCAGCCGCCGACGCCGGAGCACACCTGGTGCTCGGCATCTCGTCCTATGACCCCGGCGCCGACCGCGGCCAAGCGGAACAACTGCTCAAGTCGGGCGCCGAGGGACTCATGCTCACACCCAACTGGATGTCCACGAGCAACCCGGACGACCGCCTCTGGCTCAACGAACTGCCGGTCCCGACGGTGCTGGTCGAACGCCGGGCCGCCGTCGGCACGGCCGCCGCGGAACTCGACTCGGTCAGCTCCGACCACCATCACGGCGTGCTGCTCGCCCTGCGCCACCTGGCCGCGCTCGGCCACGACACCGTCGCCCTTGCCGCCCGCCGCGACACCTGGACGGCACTGAAGGTACGCAGCGGTTACGCCGAAGGTTGCGCCACCCTTGGCCTGACACCGCAGCCGGTGATCGACATCGACGATCCTGCCACGGCCCCCGAGCGGGTGGCCGGCCAGCTTGCCGAGGCCGTCGGACGGGGCGTGCGAGCCGCGCTCGTGCACAACGATCAGGACGCCATCCAGCTCCCGGCACTGCTGCGCGCACGCGGCCTGTCCGTCCCCGAGGACCTGGCGCTGATCAGCTACGACGACGTCTTCGCGGCCCTCGGCGCCCCGCCGCTGACCGCCGTGGCCCCGCCCAAACGGGCAGTCGGCGCCGCCGCCGTCGACCTGCTGCTGCGGCGGCTGCGGCACGGCTCGGCCCTCCCGATCCACCGGGTGGAACTGCTCCCCGAACTGAAAGTACGCGCCTCCTGCGGCCGTGAGAGAACCGCCTGAGAGGCGGCCGCGGCCGCGTCGTCCGCTGCCCCGGCGGACTCTCACGACGTGGGAGAGCCCGCCGGGCTGTGGGCTGAAGGTCAGCTGATCCGGCCAGCGAAGCGGTAGCGGAAGCCGTCGGCCGCGGTGACGACCACGTCGTAGTAGCCGTCCTGGTCGGTCGGCCATTCCACGACCGCGGGCTTGCCCTGACCGACGTACACCGTCTTGTGGCCGCCCTCGTAGTCGTTGGCGGCCAAGGCGAAGCGGACCTGGTCGCGTCCACCACTGGACAACTGGAGCCGCAGCGTACGGTGGCCGGGCACGAGTTCGGCCTCGACCTGCGGGACGGCACCGGCGTTCCGGCCGCCCGGAACGACGCTTCCGGCGAAGGACCGTACGAACCGGTCGGGGCCGTAGACGCTGAAGGCGTACTTCCCGTCGGTCGTCGCCGTGTCCCACTCGTAGCTCTTCGCGCCGTCCTTGGTGACGGTGAACGGCGTCGCCTCGAAGTCGCGGTAGTCGTCCGGGAACACCTGCATGCTCACGCCCTGCGCACCCTCGTTGGTGAGGGTCGCGGTGACCTTGCCGCTGGAGCGGTCGACGGTCACGGTGGCGTGCTGCTGGTAGGGCACGGACCTCGCCTTCAGCCGGCCGGACGGCGGCACCGGCATCGACTGCTGCCCCGGGGCCGGTATCGCCTTGGAGATCGACGGCAGCGTCCGGTCGTGCTCCGCGGCCGCGACCAGCACGTCGACCGACGGCAGGTCGGGCAGCGAGGTGTCGGCCGTGGAGAAGTCGATCGCCGACGTCAGGTCACCGCACACCGTCCGGCGCCAGTCGCTGATGTTCTCGCAGATCGCCGGCTTGCCCATGCTCGTGGTCCAGTGCTCCAGGAACCGGATGATCGAGGTGTGGTCGAACACCTCCGAGGACACCCAGCCACCCCGCGTCCACGGCGAGACCAGGGTCATCGGCACGCGTGCGCCCGGACCGATCGGCAGCCCCTGCACGAATTCGCCCTCCGTGCCGGGCTCCGGCAGCGGCGCCTGCACGTGGTCGAAGTAGCCGTCGTTCTCGTCGAAGGTGAGGATCAGCAGCGTGGACTTCCACAGCTCCTCGTTCTCGTGCAGCGCCCGGATGACCCGGTCGGAGTAGACGGCGCCGTAGTCGGGAGCGCCGGCCGGGTGCTCCGACCACAGGTACGGCGCGACGACCCAGGAGACCTCCGGCAGCGGCCGCTCCGCGCCGGGCTTGCAGGCGTCGATGAAGTCCTTGAGGACGTAGTCGACGTTCTGGTTGGAGTTGGGCCCGGTCGGCTTGGTGTGAGTCTGCAGCACGTTGCCGCGCGCGAGCAGCCCGTCGGGCGAGGTGTCGGCACCGGGCTGCGCCGGGTTGAACGCCGCGAAGGAGCGTACGGTGTTGTCGGTGTAGTCGCCGAGCCAGTTGCTGTCGGTGTCGTTGTTGACATAGGTCTGCCAGGACACCCCGGCCTTCTGAAGGACCTCGGGGTAGGTCTCCCAGGTGTATCGGTAGCGGTAGTCGCCGCCGTTGTTGATGGCCGGTCCGTTGTTCGCGCCGGTCGGGTCGATGGCGCCGGCCCACATGTAGATGCGGTTGGGGCTGGTGCTGGTGGCGATCGAACAGTGGTTGTGGTCGCAGACGGTGTATGCCGAGGCCAGGGCGTACTGCCAGGGGATGTCCTCGCCGGTGAAGTAGCCCATGGTCTGCTCGCCCTTTGCGGCGATCCAGCCGTTGTTCTTGCCCGTCGCCCAGGCGTTGTGGCCGTCCGACCAACCGTGCGGCAGGCCGCCCGCGTTCTGCGCGTTGTACTTGCCCGTCTCCAGACGGAAGGGCAGCAGGTGGCCGCCGTCGGTCCGCTTGGCGTCCGGCTGGTGGAAGACGGTGGTGTCGTCCGGGTAGCGCAGGGCTTGCTTGTCGCCGAAGCCGCGGACGCCCGGGAGCATGCCGAAGTAGTGGTCGAAGGAACGGTTCTCCTGCATGAGGATCACCACGTGCTTGAGATCGGCGATCGTGCCGGTGAATCCGGTGGCCGCCGCTGCCGTATCGGCCGGCGCGGCCGCGGCCTTGCCGGTGCCCGCCGCCGTGAGGCCGGTGGCCGCCGCGACCGTCGCCGACGCCGCGGCCGCCTGCAGCAGCCTGCGCCTGCTCAGGCCCGAACGGAAGATTGACGCGGGAACGCCTCGCGGGATGCGGCCGGTTGTGCCGGCCAGCGAGCCATCGGGGTTGGTCTCGGGAAGGTGCTTGGTGGGCTCGTCGGCATGCGACATGCGAATGATCCTTTCGATGTGGCACTCGGACCGGAGCGCGGCAGCAGCACGGGCCGACAGTCCCTCGGGGCGGGGGTGACCGGTGGCGGCAGCCATCGGACGCACAGCGGGAAGGTCCGAGATCGCGGTGGGGAGGAGCGGGTGGAGGTCCGCCTGCGGTGGGGAAACGCGGCGAACGGCGGGGAAGGTGACGCGCGACTGCCTTGGTGGCGGCCGCCGTTGGACGAGCGCCTCGGGATCGGTTCGCACCGGCACGGCCGCTGTCCCAGCCTCGTCACAGCAGTCGCGTGGGCAGGTGCCGGAGACGGTGAAGGACAGCGCATGGTGCACGAAGAGGAACACCGGCTTGTCGCGCCGCCGCCTGTGGGTGAGGCGCTTGTCAGTCAGTTCAGTTGCGGAATGAGGGCCTCTCCTTCGTGGGCAGCCACTCGCGGCGGGGGAGCGTGGTGGCGGCGACTGATCGATGGCGTCTGCAGCTTTCCGACAGTCGGGCCAACCTGGCAAGACCAGTTGCCGACTTGTCTCGTATTGTTCACTCCCGCCCGGGCGGGAGCGGTGTGTGGACGCCTCGGGTATGTCGCCCGTACACCGGAGGGAGAGAACGCGTAAGCCGCCGGACATCACGAGTTCATCGCCGCGCTCCGCCCCTGCGCCGCCCTGGCGGCCTCGCCGAAAGGGCGCGCTGTGCCTGCGCATCGGCCCGCGAGCCCGCCCTTCGGGTCAGCGGACCGGCGGTCCCTGGTACGCGCCGGCGGCGGGGTGTCGCTTCGGGATCGGGAAGCCGAAGTAGTCGTGGCGGCCCGCGTCCGGCACGGGTACGCCCAGGCCGAGTGCGGAGGATCCCTGGGCGACGCGGAGGGAGCCGGGGTCGGCGGCGTCGGCGCCCGCCAGGGCGGCGATCAGCTTCGGGTCCGCGGTGCTGCCGCCGGGGTTCGTGCCGCTGCCGTCGGTGTTGGCGGGCACGCCGCCCGGGACGCCGTACAGGACGTTGTGGTCGAAGTGCAGGTCCGGCGTCGGGTTCTTGAAGCGGTAGGAGTCGGTGGCGGTGTCCCCCGGACCGGCGAAGATGTTGTTGCGGACCGTCAGTTCGTGCCGGGTGGTGGCAGGCGAACCGGCGTCGTCCTGCACCAGGTAGGTGGGGACGGCTTCCTTGTTGAGGAAGGTGTTGTTGTAGATCTGCGTGTTCAGGATCGGGCCCCAGCAGTTCTGCAGCAGCCGGGCGCCGTCGTTGTGGCTGATGTTGTAGCGGGCGACGACGTCGACGGTCTTCGCGCCGCTGTACGGGCAGTTCAGCAGGAAGCCGCCCTTGTTGTCATGGCTGTAGTTGTACTGGAACACGGTGTGGTTCGAGGCGCCGTCGGCGTCGAAGGACATGCCGTCCAGGCTGTTGCCGCCGCCGGACACCTCGTTGTACTGGATGAGGGTGTCGTCGGTGTTGAACGTCCAGATGCCGGCGTTGGCGACCTTGGAGCGCAGCTGGAAGCCGTCCACCCGGTTGTGCTCGACGACCGCCCCCGAGGTGGTGTCGAGCTTCATCGCGTCACCGGCGATCGACGTCAGCGTGTTGTGGTCGATGCGGACACGGGTGCTCGGCGTCCACGGGCCCGGGTAGGCCTTGGGGTCCTGCTGGTCGCCCACCAGGTCGCGACGGGAGAACGTCGACTTGAAGTAGATGCCCTCCCGGTCCACGTCCTGGATGCGGTTCCCCGTGATCCGCAGGTCGTCGAAGGCGCTCGCGGTCGTCGTGCCGGCGACGTCGATCTGGATGCCGCTGGAACCGGTGAGGGTCTTGAAGTCGCCGCCACGCACCGCGTGGACGTCCAGGCCGGAGAGCACGTAGTGGTGGCCGATGCCGTAGTCGGCCAGCTCCAGCCGGACGCCATTGCGCTCGGTGCCCGGCGTGCCGCCGGAGTTGGTGATCTCCAGGTCGCGGACCTCGACGTACTCCATGTTGCGCAGCAGCACTGTGTCGTGCAGGCCGCCGCCCTCCAGATGCGGCAGCGCACCGGTGCCGTAGGCGCCGATCCGGATGGGCGCGGCGGCGGAGCCGGCGCCGGTCGGGGCGAGGGCGCCGGTGCAGGTCGTGCCGCGCGCGATGCGCAACTGGTCGCCAGGGCCGTAGCGATGCGCGCCGGCCTGAGCCAGGGAGGTCCAGGGGTGCGCGTGGCTGCCGTCGCCCGGTCCGCCGTCCGCGGAGCAGTCGAGGTAGTAGCGATATCCGGGCGGGGCACTGTCAGCGAGGGCGGGGGACGCGGTGGCGGTGGCGGCCAGCGCGACTCCCACTGCGCCGGCGAGCACGGCGCCGAGGCGGGCGCCGGAGGGGCGGTAGGGCATGTGGGTCCTCTCTGAGGAGGGAGCGGCATGGAGTGGGGCAGGCCGCGCGCGTCGTGCGACGGGTCTCCGCCCCGAGTGGTGCCTCACCGTAGGGTGGCCGACTGACTGACCGCGGTCAAGCCATATGGACACCTTGATCGCCATATGATCGAAAGGGTGCGCCTGGCCCTCTCGCCGATCGTTCGATCAGGTGCGCCGACCCCCAAGAGCCGTTCGTCGCACGATGGATACCGCTTACCGCATACGGTCGACCGGATGGTGTTCAACCAGGGGCGGGATTCGTACCGTCCGGGATCATGAGTCCTCCTGTTGCTCCTCCGGGATGGAGCCGCTGGCTGGTTCCGCCCGCCGCTCTGTCGGTCCACCTCTCCATCGGCCAGGCCTACGCCTGGAGCGTGTTCAAACCGCCCCTGGAGTCCGCGCTCCACCTCGACGGCACCGAAAGCGCGCTGCCGTTCCAGCTGGCCATCGTGATGCTCGGTCTGTCCGCCGCGTTCGGCGGCACGCTCGTGGAGCGCAACGGACCGCGCTGGGCGATGACCGTCGCCCTGGTCTGCTTCTCCTCCGGTTTCCTGCTCGCCGCCCTGGGGGCGCACACCGAGCAGTACTGGCTGATCGTCTTCGGCTACGGATTCGTCGGAGGCATCGGACTGGGCATCGGCTACATCTCGCCCGTCTCCACCTTGATCAAGTGGTTCCCGGACCGGCCCGGCATGGCCACCGGAATCGCCATCATGGGCTTCGGCGGCGGCGCGTTGATCGCCTCGCCCTGGTCGGCGCAGATGCTGGACTCGTTCGGCGCCGATCACTCGGGGATCGCCCTCGCCTTCCTCGTGCACGGGCTGGCGTACGCCGTCTTCATGTCCCTGGGCGTCCTGTTGGTGCGGGTGCCGCGCGCCAGGAAGCCCGCCGAGAGCGGGCCGAGTGCCTTCGTGGGCACCCAGGTCTCCGCCCACAGTGCCGTGCGCACCCCGCAGTTCTGGTGCCTTTGGCTCGTGCTCTGCATGAACGTGACCGCCGGCATCGGCATCCTGGAGAAGGCCGCCCCGATGATCACGGACTTCTTCGCGGACAGCTCCACTCCGGTGTCGGCGTTCGCGGCCGCCGGCTTCGTCGCCCTGCTGTCGGCGGCCAACATGGCGGGCCGCATCGGCTGGTCCTCGACCTCGGACCTGATCGGACGCAAGAACATCTACCGCGTCTACCTGGGCGTCGGCGCGCTCATGTACCTGCTCATCGCGTCGTTCGGCGACTCGTCCAAGCCGCTGTTCATCCTGTGCGCGCTCGTGATCCTCTCCTTCTACGGCGGCGGGTTCGCGACGATCCCCGCCTATCTGAAGGACCTGTTCGGAACCTACGAGGTCGGCGCGATCCACGGCCGGCTGCTCACCGCGTGGTCGACCGCCGGCGTTCTCGGTCCGCTGATCGTGAACTGGATCGCCGACCGCCAGGAGGAGGCCGGCAAGCACGGGTCGTCCCTGTACGGCCTCTCCTTCATGATCATGATCGGACTGCTCGTCGTCGGGTTCATCGCCAACGAGTTCGTACGGCCCGTCCATCCCCGCCACCACATTCCCGCACCGAAGGAGGCCGCCGATGGCCGACGCGAGCAGCCCGCCTGACCGGCGAGCACTGATCACCCTCTCCTGGCTGTGGGTGGGAGCGCCCCTGTGCTACGGCCTCTACGAACTCGTCCTGAAGGCCAAACAGCTCTTCATCGGGTGAGGCAACCGGCGCCGTACGGGAGATGCCCGGGCGCCCGAGAGCCGGCGCGCAGCCGACCACACGGGCGTCCCCCTTCCCCGTCGACACCCTGCTCGGCCGGCTCCGCGTTGGTTCGACGTACTGCGCGGAAGGCAACCCGGGAGTCGACATCCATCACGCCGGCAGCTGGCCGCTTGGGTCGGTGATCCCGCGCCGTCACCGGCCCCGCAACGCAAGGCCTAGGCCCTGTCGTCACATTCCCGCCTGCCCCGCGACGCCTGGCACGCACTCTCGCCACACCGGGCGAAAGCCCAAGTAGGTCCAGTACGAGGACTTCCGCCCGGCATGCCGAGAGCACGCACCAGACGCCGCGGAGCCGCCCTTCGGGCGACGACGGGAATGTGACGACAGGACCTAGTAGACTGTCGCGGCTAATGTTTGGGGTAGAGGTGGCGCAGTTTGATGCGTGCATCGTGGGTGGTGAACTGCCAGTCCACCTGACGTTGGTC